>JAFGCR010000010.1 GCA_016932495.1 Candidatus Peregrinibacteria bacterium | reverse complement strand
TTAACAAACGTTTCGATGCAAATGCCGCAAGCACTTTATTTGATATAATGGAATGTGCTTGCGTCACTTCGCATATACCTAAACGTTAGGCGAAATGGCCTTATCAATAGTGGTGAATTTTGGCACTTTTGAGGTGTGACAAAAAAACCTCCCTCCGGCCATCACAGCAGCCGCCGCGATGACCGGAGGTGTTGAAGATACTACTTGCAGACAGCGAGGAAGCGACACGCCGGGCACTTGCCGTCAAAGAAGGCTTCACCCAGCCCCCGTGAACCGCCATCTCCGCTGAGGAAGGGGTTAAAGCCCCGGTTAGACCAACCGAGGGCCACGATGGGCCACTGGTCCAACTGAAGCTTGGGGTGATCTGCTCCGACTGCCAGAAGATGTGGCCATGAAGCGGGATGGCAGTCTTCCGCATCCATTGCGTCAGCGACTTCATCCGAATGCTGAGGGGCGTCATTGCCGAAGTGGAAGATGGTGATCTTCGTTTTGCCTTCCACGCACTGGTTCGGGAGGAAGCTCTGGGCCGCATGGGGGTTCACCCAGTCGTAGTTCCCGGACTCGATGGCCGAGGACGCGTCGCACTTGACCTCCGCCTCCACGGTGGAAACGGTAGCCTTGGTGTGTGCGCAGCCAGAGAGCAAGGCGAGGAGGAAAGCTGCCAGAATTCGTCTCATGATTTCACCCCTTTCAAGGGTTGTGGTTGCAGTTTAATAAATATAAATATTTACATTTATTAAACTGCAACCAATTGTCCGCAAGTAGCTAAAGATCATTTGATAACCTGCTTCAGCTTAAAGCAAAGCAAATTAATCAAAGGAAGTGCAATTTAGCATATCATTATATTTATGTCAAATTCACACACTGAAAAAGTGCCAAAATTTCTATTTATAGACGGCCACATCGCCTAACTAGCCCTGTTTATACGTAGTGTATAGTTAAAACCGTTTTTTCCATTCATCCCGATATTCTTCCCTTCTGTCTTTGTTGTGAAATTTAAGCATCTCATCACTCACCACTACACTGGCCTCCGGGCCGAGTTTCTGGGCTTTTTTGAGGGTTCGTTTTTTGAAGGTCTTTTTGAGCAATGCTTCAATCAAATTACCAAACCATCCTTTAAAAACCCATTCCCAAAAGCGTTTCCCCCGGCTTGTGGTCTGGAAAGAGAATTTTTTCTCATTGATATCCGGGAATTTCAGCCCGTATTTTTCTGATAACCATTGATTGTCTTCTATAAATTGCTGATAGGCCTTTTTGCCGTAAATCGGCGTTAAAAGGCGCGTCCAGTACGCCATATAAGGGTCATCGGGTTTTAAAAGCAGAGGTTCCATATCCATTTTTTCGGGTGCCACAAAGAAACTCAGGCAAAAACGCCCGGCGATCTTATCTCCATGCCGGCGGACGCCGTGAAACTGGAGGATAAGCGTGATGATAAAGCGCGCCAGCCACATCCGGCCTTTTTCAATCACAATGAACAAGTCGATATCCGATAATTCCGTTGGATTATCGTAGGCCAGGTTGTTGCACACGGCGACCATCCGCACAAACGGCACCCGAACCATATACTGGCCGTATTGACGGGTCCGCCCCCAGAACTTTTCCGCGATGAATTTTCGGGTCTTCCGAACGTCAACCAGTTTTCCGCGGCCTTTCAGTACGTAGTAATCGTGGATTTTTTCCACTTCCTCCATTTCCTCCAAAGTCCCTTTTATCTCTTTAATATGAACGGCTTTGTCGTACTTATATAAGTATTCCTTAATTTCCTCCGCGGTAAGGGGAAAGTCGAAAAGGTCGAAGAAAGCGATGGTTTGGAGGATAGATTTTTGTAGATTCATGGGTAATCATTTTACCATAATTCTTAATGTCATCCTGAATTTATTTTAGGATCTAAACAATAAGTTGATGGGAGATTCTGAACTAAATTCAGAATGACAATAGGGTGTGAAGTTCAGTACAATATATTCATGAAATCTTTTACTAAAATCCTCACCAAGATTCCGAACAAGCCCGGTGTTTATCAGTTTCTGGATGAAGACAAAGTCCCTCTTTATATAGGTAAGGCGAAAAATCTCCGCAAACGGGTTCAGACGTATTTCCGCAAATCCTCTAAGCATAGTCCGCGGATCGCCAAGATGCTGGAACAGGTGGACGATATCAAATGGATTGAGACCAACAGCGAGGTGGAAGCGCTGATCCTGGAAGACAATTTGGTGAAAGAAAGCCAGCCTAAATACAATGTCCTCCTCCGGGATGACAAGAATTTCCAGTACATCAAAGTCACCGTGGATCAGGATTACCCCGAGGTGTATACGGTCCGCCGGATCAGCAAAGACGGGGCGAAATATTTCGGCCCCAAAACATCCGGGTCGGATGTGAAACGGCTGGTGGATACCGTTAAACGTGTTTTCAGATTGTGCAGTGTGCGGAATATCACTTTTGATCCAAAAGGCAATCCGTTAAAAGGGGCAAAAGTGGCGGTGAAAATCGGCAATACCCCCGCGAAACGTCCCTGTCTGGATTACCATATCAAGCGATGTGTCGGCCCGTGCGCGGGTATGGTCACGCCACAGGAATACCGTCCGCTGATCGACCAGGCAATCCAGTTTTTAGAAGGGGATTACAAACCTGCCGTTGAATCCCTTAAAAAACAGATGCGGGAATTTGCAAACGCGAAAAAATTTGAACGCGCCGCTAAACTCCGGGACCAGATCATGGCGATTGAACGGAGCGCGGAAAAACAACTGATCACCAGTACCGATATTATGGACCGTGATGTGGTCGCGTTTGTGCAGGATCTCGGCCGGAACTTTTTTAACCTTTTCCAGATAAGAAACGGCCGCCTCATCAGCCAGGAAAATTTTATTGTTGAGGGGAGCGAAGAGCCTGCGGAAGTGATGGAAACCTTTTTGCGGGATTATTACGCTATGGCCGCGGATATCCCCAAAGAAATCCTGATCTCCGTCGAAGTCAGCGAACCAAAACTGCTTCAGGATTATATTCGTCAGTTCACCCGTTCGACTTCGCTCAGGGCAGGCAAAGCCGTTCAGCTGATCCACCCGCAGGCCGGCAAAAAAGATGAATTGATCCAGCTGGCTGAAAAGAACGCCCGTAGTTTCGCGGACCAGAACCGCGCCCGATGGATGGCGGATAAGAAAGAAGAAATGGCACTTGAAGAGCTCGAGAAAGCACTGAAACTGCCGACCGAACCGAAACGGATCGAGTGTTACGATATTTCCCATCTCTCCGGCACGGAAACGGTCGGGTCGATGGTCGTATTCAAAAAAGGTGAACCAACAACGGGGGATTATCGTCAGTTTCGCTTAAAAACCACTCAAGGGAGCTTAGATGACTATAAATCCATGGCCGAAGTCCTGCGCCGCCGGCTGAATTATCTGCCAGCCGTTTTACCGGAAGGCTATAAGTTAGGGAAGGCGAAGAAAAACGATGAAAAATTTTTGCGGAAGATCTGGGATAAAATGGAACGGTTTGATATCAAACAATTTTACGTCATCCGGAAAGGGAAACATATCGTGGCGTTTGGGCGGATTGATCCGGTTTCAGATAAAGTCCATCGTATTGCCGGTTTATGGGTCGATAAGAAGGAACAAGGGAAAAAGCTGGGCCATTTTATTATTAAAAAACTTATCGAAACCAGCAAACAGAAGCGTTTATATCTGTTCTGTCATCAGGGATTGGAAACCTATTACCTTAAGCTTGGGTTCGAAACTTTGCACCAGCCACCAAAGGAGTTGAGTGATCATGCCAAAAAGTATCTGGATGACGTGGGAGGCAAGCCGTTTTTTATGGCTTATCAGAAAAAGAAAAAAGACCTGTCGTTTGAATCCCGCCCCGACCTGATCGTCATCGACGGCGGCAAAGGCCAGCTTCACGCGGCACACGATGTTCTGTTTGAAAAAGGATTAGATATCCCCATGATCGCCTTGGCCAAACGAGCGGAAGAAGTTTTTGTTCCCGGAAAATCCGAACCGATCGATTTGAAGTCAGATAGTGACGCGGGTTATCTGCTTCAGCGCATCCGCGATGAGGCGCATCGGTTCGCCATTGAATATAACCGCGGTTCACGCGACAAAAAAATGACCCAGTCTGTCCTCGATAAGATTCCGGGTGTGGGGCCCAAGCTCAAAAAACGCCTGCTTACTTATTTTGGTTCTGTGCAAAAAATCCGTGAAGCGCCGCAAGTGGTCCTGGAGCAGATCGCGGGTGAAAATATTGCCAAACGGCTCAAGGAAAACCTATAATAACCCTCCGCTACTTCTTTAAGCAGTTATCATGAAAAAATTATTTGTTACGATCCTTATCTTATTTTCTGTTTTCTTAAACGGCTGTACTCAGCCAGTCCGGGAACCGGTTGCTGAACCGCCTGAAACTCCCGTGGGTAAACCGCTTCAGGCCATCAGGCCCGCTGAACTTTTGGCGGATCCTGTCTATGATGAAGACGTCAAATTAAAAGGAACTGTCAGCTTGATGGGTGAATTGTTCTGCCCCTGTTTTCAATTGGAGGCGGACGGTGAATTTATTGAGGTATGGTATGACCTGATGGCGGTCGATAGCGGTGAACCATGGCCGAAAGTCGATGTGAAAGGCATTGAAAACGGGGATGAGGTCATTGTAACCGGTCACCTGCGTAAAAATACAGGCTCACTGCCCAGCAAGACCTTTTGGCTGAAATCGGCTGAAAAAACGGTGGAAGATATTATGGCAGACCTTATAAAGGAGGAGCCAATTTTCACCATGACAGAAGAGGAGTCAGCCATGATGCAGGAAGGCGTGGAAGAAGATCTTACTGCTAAACAAAATGACGACAATATGGTTCAGAAGATGATGGTCATGATCTATGATTATTATGGTGACTTAGCGAATGTCGTTAAAGGAAAAACAGTTGGTAATTTGTCTTTTGCCGGCATTGAAAGCTCCGGAAAGGCGGAAGCTGTTTTTAAAGACGGCACGTATTACCTGCGGGCGATTCTTTATGAAATGCCTATCCCGGAAGACGATTCCTTTTATGAGGGGTGGCTGGTGCGGCGGGGGCCGGATTTCAGCGTTATCAGCACGGGAAAAATACAGCTGATCGACAGCCGTTACGTAAATGCTTATCGCTCCGGGCAGGATTTAACCGATCATGATTTTTATGTGGTCACTTTGGAACCGAATGACGGGAATCCTGCGCCGGCCGTTCATGTATTGGAGGGACTGATGGAGAAAGTTAATTAGCCCCTGATTGTTTTTTCATATTCCGCTTTTTTGACCGATGACCATTTTTTATGGCAACGATCATGCTGGCTTTTTGTTCAGGATCAGACCATATCTCTTTATTAAATCGTCGTCGATTGGCTCCTTGTTTTTTGCGATAAGCAGCTCCGTCATGTTTTTCCTCCTTTCTTCTAAGCCTAATATTAAAAGCCGCTGCAAAATCTCTAATGGAACGATAGTTGAATGATTTGAGGCGTTTCAGAAAGAAATCATAAGGCTCATCTCCCACCGCCCCATCCAGCAACTTCTGTTTTTGATCCCATAATAGGACGATGTCCTTTCTCGCGTCTTCTACCATAACCTTTTTTAGAGCCTGCGCCACCCTATCGATTCCTTGTCTGATGAATTCTATTTTTTCACTTTCGTAGCACTGTTAACCTAATTGGTGTCCGGAACAGTTAGTTTTTGTTATTGTTAAGCCATAAACTAACTATTTTAAACATGGCCAGGC
>JAFGCR010000009.1 GCA_016932495.1 Candidatus Peregrinibacteria bacterium | reverse complement strand
GGCAATCCTTATACCGGAGACAATCAGTTTGAAGGACTGGCTCAGGGTTCTTACACAGTTGAATTCCTGCCTTTAGCCGGCTACAACCTGCCCAATCCGGCTACCGTAACCGATACAGTCAACCCTGATGAAACCACAACGATCATCGGTGTTTACACCCTGGCGGATATTACGGGACGTGTCGTCGTTACCGTGAAAGATGACCAGGGCAATGCTTTTGCTGAAGCGGATTACGATATTCTTTTAGACAACGCTGTTGTGCATGGCAATCTGACCGGGGACTTTGATGAGATGAATCAAAGTACCGGCCAGTATTCTGTTGCCGCCCGTTCCGTTGCCGTTGCCGGGATCATTTACAATCCTTCTGTTTCTCTGGTAAGCGGCAACGACAGCATCATCGCCCAAGGCGACGTGGTCGAATTCGCCATCACTTACAGCGAGGAAGCTCAGCCCACCACCGGCCGTGTGACTGTGAACCAGAACGGCGCGGTGGGTACGGTGGAACTGATCGGACCAAGTTCCGAAACGGTGGATACGGCTACCTATACCAATCCGAACGCAACCGCTGGCAACTATATGCTCGGTGCCATCACCGCCCCTGCGGGTTACCATTTAGACACGGTTACCGATGAAAATGGTACGGTGCTTTCTGCCCCCTATTCCCAGAACCTGAACGCGGGCAGTGCCATTACCTATAATGTAAATTTTGCTCAGGACCAACAGCCCATCACCGGCCGCGTGACCGTGAACCAGAACGGCGCGGTGGGTACGGTGGAACTGATCCTGCCCGGCCCTGTCACTGAGACTATTAATCAGGCCATATACGACAATGTCAGCGCTCCGGTCGGCAATTACACGCTGGGCACTATTACCGCCCCAGCCGGCTTCCAGCTGACGAATGTAACCGATGGAAACGGTGGAATATTGGCATTTCCTTTTGCACAGAGCCTGAATGTTAGCGGACACATTACTTATAATGTTAACTACACGGCGGTTGCCAATAATCCGGTTGTCACGGTTTCTAAAGCCGTAGACTTCACTACCCGCGAAAATGGACAATTTGCTAAGTACACCATTACCGTCGCCCGTTCTGATAATGTAAACGCCGGGGTAAACGTGGATGTCGTGGATACGATCAGCGGCGCCGGTGCCCTTATGGGCAATAACGGCGGCCAGCTGACACTGGTACCAAATAGTGCTGAATGTGATAATACTCAACTTCCGAACCAACCTGTTAATAACGGTCAATGCGGACTTGGATTAATCACTAATCCTGGTGGTATGAACATTAGCCTGCCGGATTCGGACAGCTATGTGGACATTATCTATCGTGTTCAGGTGGTTAATGCCGGTATTCCAACTAATCAGAATTCAGCTGTTTTAAATACTGTAAATACGCTCGACAGCAATGGTCAGACAGCGACTGACAGTGCGACCGTTACCATCATCGGTCCTCAAAGTACCACTCCTAGCGGCTGCACCAACTGCGGTGGAGGCGGAGGAGGCGGAATGAGAATGCTGCTGGGCGATATGGAACTCCTTGTCGAAAAACTCGTTTCTTTAAACGGTGCGGATTACCGCGATGCCAGCTCTCATGATTTGGCGGTGGTCGTCCCCGAAAACCAGACCACCCGCCTGTACACCAAAGTGCGGATCACCAACGACAATGACGTTTCCGCTAAAAATATAAAATTCAATCCTTTCTTCGACGCTGGCGACAGTGATATGACCGCGGGTGAGATCGAACATATTAAAGGAGCCAAACTGGTCAGCGGCGACCTGATGATCGCTAAGATCAAAGCCGGTGAGACGGTGGAATTCAGCTACAGCGTCCTGATCCATGAGAACGGCCAGAACTCAAACCCCGCCTTTGACGGCGTGGAAGTGGTGGATTACGGATCCACCCTGCCGATCTCCCAGGACGGCCTGACCTATGTGACTAAAGGCGAACAATTTGTCACCTACATCTACGCCGGCCAGATTCCGGCCGCAGTGATCAAGCCGGTGCGTAAAGATTCCGGCAATGATTCTGATGTCCTTTCTATTAAAGTCAGCGCTGACCGTGCGGAAGCCCATATCGGTGAGACGGTGAATTATACCATCACCCTGCAAAATGTAAGCGATATTGACCTGACCCATCTGATGATCGCTCATAGCTACCCGGCTGAACTTGACATAATGAATACGGGTGGTGGACGGGATGACGGCCGTGAACTCCACTTCAGCCGAGCCATCATGCGCCCGGGTGAAAGCGTGGGTCTGCAATTCAGCGCCAAAGTAATAAGCGGAACCGCCGGACAAGTCGTCCGGAGCCTGACCCGCGCTCTGGTCAATGAATTCGAGAACATTTCCCCGGCCGAAAGCTACCTGATGATCACGGATGGCAAAGCGCCTGCCGGCCCTGACTACCGTTTAGCCCAAACCGGTTCCGGCTTACTGATAAGCCTGCTTCTGAGCCTCCTGGCCTACCTTGGCTACGGAGCCATCCAGAAGCGCCGTTATCAGGCACTTAAAAGAGAGGCTCTGAAGTTCTGATCTCCTCTCACCCCCCTCCCCTTACATACGGTTGATGACCCCCTGCTTGGACCCCCCCGGGCAGGGGGTTTTAAAGACTTCCGAAAAACTTTCCAAAAGTTTTTCGGCCTTTTCAAACAAGTGTTTTCGCTCTCCAGAAAAACTCGCTTAACTTCGCAAGCTTCCTTCGCCGCACATGTCGCCTCAGGTTCTTGCTACGTTCGCTCGTTTCCTTCCGAGCTCACTTATTTTATTTGAAATTAGGAATTCAGCGGGGAATATCCAAATTGAAAAACGCTATTTTATATTTTGATATTTTGGTTATTTCGTTATAACGTTATTGCGTTACTACGTTATAATGTTATTGGTTTATGAAAGCTTTAATTCAACGGGTTAAACAGGCGAAGGTAACGGTGGGCGGGGAAGTGACCGGTACAATCGGAAAAGGGATCCTGGTGCTTTTGGGGGTGGCGCGGGAGGACAGTGAAAAAGACGCGGATTATCTGGCGGATAAAATCACTCAGCTTCGTATTTTCCCCTCAGAAACAAGCAGTTTTGACCATTCACTAGAGGAAGTAAAGGGCGATCTTTTGGTGGTATCACAGTTTACGTTGCATGGTTCCACTAAAAAGGGCCGACGACCTGATTTCACGGCTTCTGCACAGCCGGAACTGGCGGAAAGGCTTTATGATTATTTTATTAAAACAACGCGTAAAAAAGGCTTCACAGTAGCCACAGGCCGTTTTGGCGCAATGATGGATGTGGAACTTATTAATGACGGTCCTGTTACGCTGATGCTGGATTCAGAATCCGGTTGATATTTCTGCATTTCTGCTTATAATAAAGCCTTCATAAGTCCTCCCATGACCACTTTTAAGCTCACTTTCAGAAGCCCTATTTACCAACCGCGCAGCCTTGAGCAGGCCCTGCGCGCCCATGGCCTTAAAGTCACCTGTACCATCCCTTTTGAATCCACGGAGGTGGAGGTCGAAGGAGACGCAGGAGTCATCTTAGGGATACGCGACAAGCTGGATACCCTTTTTTTCAATACTTTTTATAAGGCAGAGACGATTCTCGACTAATTTCCCCTTTAGTCCTTCGGACGATTCCTCTATAATAATCACGCCTTTTTATAAACATGTGACATTTGACATGTGACAGGTAACAAAAATAGTCAAATGTTAAATGTCAATTGTTAAATGTAATAATATGTCTGAAACAAACGGTTTAATGGAAAAAATCGTCTCTCTCTGCAAGCGCCGCGGATTTGTGTTCCCGGGGTCAGAGATTTACGGTGGCCTGGCCAACACCTGGGACCTGGGGCCTTTGGGAGTTGAGCTTAAAAACAATATCTTCCAGGCCTGGTGGAAGTTTTTTGTACAAAGCCGGAAAGACATGGTGGGAGTGGATCCGGCTATTTTAATGAATCCCAAAGTATGGCAGGCATCCGGCCATGTGGATTGTTTTAACGACGCGCAGATCGACTGCAAAGAATGCAAAAAACGTTTCCGCGCGGACCATCTGATTGAAGACGCCCTTAAAGACATCAAAGTGGAGGGACTGGGGCTTGAGGGCCTTAAGAAACTGATTGACGAGAATAACATCCGCTGCCCGGAATGCGGGGCAAAAAACTTTACGGATGTCCGAAAGTTCAACCTTCTTTTTCAGACTTCCATCGGCCCCACCACCGCCAACAGTGAACCGGTTTACCTGAGGGGCGAGATCGCCCAGGGTATGTTTGTGAACTTTAAAAACATCGTCAACACCAGCCGGAAACGGGTGCCTTTTGGCATCGCGGCCATGGGCAAGGCCTTCCGCAACGAGATCACCCCCGGCAATTTCATCTTCCGTACCCTGGAATTCGACCTGATGGAATTTGAATATTTCATTAAAGAAGACCAGTGGGAGAAGCAATTTGACTGCTGGGTGAAGGAAATGAAAAAATGGCTTGAGCTCATCGGTATCCGCAAGGAAAAAACCCGTGTGCGGGAACATACCAAAGATGAACTCTCCCATTACTCCAAACGCACCATCGATATTGAATATGACACGCCTTTCGGCTGGAAGGAACTTTACGGTCTGGCGTACCGCACCGATTTCGACCTTAAAAAACATCAGGAGGCCAGCGGCCAGGATATGAATTATCTGGATCCGGATACGAATGAAAAATTCATCCCGCATGTGCTGGAACCCACTTTCGGGCTCAGCCGGACGCTTTTAATGGTGCTTCTGAGCGCCTACGATGAAGAAGAGGTGGAAGACGCCAAGGGCGGAAAAGAAATACGGACCGTGCTTCGCTTTAAGCCTGCTGTAGCCCCCTATAAAGCGGCCATCCTCCCCCTGATGAAAAAGCCCGAACTCGTTAAAAAAGCGGATGAAGTATTTGATTTGCTGAAAGATGATTTCACACTTGATTTTGATGTCACGGGCAGTATCGGCAAGCGCTACCGGCGCCAGGACGAGATCGGCACCCCCTTTGCCATCACCATCGACTTTGACACCCTGCAGGACCAGTCCGTTACCGTACGCGATCGGGATTCGATGAAGCAGGACCGGGTGAAAATCGCTGATCTGAAGGATTATTTAATGTCAAAATTGCATGGATAATGCAATTTTGCTGTAGAGACGCAACATGTTGCGTCTCTACAGCGCGCGAATATCATTCGCGCGACATAAAATAATACTCAAGCAGCAGTACGATCATCAGCAAAAGCAAAGCGTCCCACCAGGTCAGAACCCGTAAACGCTGGAAAGCAAGCCCCACACAGACCATAATAGAAAGGAGGCTGCCCTGACGAAGGGCGGTGTTTAAGTGTTTAAAATAATTTTTATCCTTATTCAGGCTGATGCGCAGATAATAATTCAGAATCGAAAACGTGCCTGTGAGCGCGATAAACAGACTGCCATAAAAAAACCCTAATGCCAGATAGCCGGACATAAAAGGGCTCAGGTTATTGATCACGACCATCCAGGAGACCCAGCCCAGGATACTGGCAGCGAAGATGCCGATGAGGTAATAAATATGAGTCATTGGATGACGAAATGACGAATTAACGAAATAACGATACAACAGATGTGAAAAATTGAAAACTTGACTTTTATTTTTGCTGTTTTTGCTTTTCCTGACTGAACAGCAGTAATACCGACAAACTTGAAAACTTTTTAGATTATTTGATTTATTCAGAAAAAGAGTTTCCAAGTTTCCAAGTTTTCAAGTTTCCAAGTTTCATATCTTATTGATATAATAAACAAGCTTTAAAATTATCCATTTTTTTATGCGACGTCTTTTATTGGCCATTGCCCTTTGTTTTTTTCTTGCCTCCCCATCCGCCTTCGCGTCGGTTTTTTCCGATGTGGCCAGCAATCATCCCAACTTTGATGCCATTACTTATTTATACGAAAACGGCATTGTGGAAGGGTATGGCGATAACACGTTCCGCCCGGACCAGGCGGTCAACCGCGCTGAAGCGCTTAAGATCCTGCTTCTGGGGTCAGACGTCTTTGTGCCGGAGATCCAGCCCCAGGAGATCTTTCCGGATGTCCTGCACGATACCTGGTACGGCAAATATGTTTTAAAAGCCAAAAATCTGACCATTGTAAAAGGGGATGATGGCACGGGCATGTTCCGGCCCGGCGACACGGTCAATCTGGCCGAAGCGCTCAAGATGCTTCTGAAAACAAATGATATCGACTCCCCTGCCCCCGCATCCAATCCTTACTGGGATGTATCGAAAGACGCCTGGTTCGGTTCTTATTTTGAATACGCCCGGCTGGCTGGACTGCTCGACCAGTCCTCCGGCGAAAATGTCTATCCCGCCACGCCAGTCACCCGGGGAATGCTGGCAGAGCTGATGTACCGGCTGGCCACGAACGATTTTATTATGGCCGACGGCAAGGCCAGTTATTACGGTGAAAAATTCCACGGCAAGACCACCGCCAGCGGTGAGATCTTCGACGCCTCCGCCTTTACGGCCGCCCACCTGACCTATTCTTTCGGCACACGGCTTAAGGTGACTAGTGTAGAAACCGGTAAATCGGTCGTGGTTCGCGTGAATGACCGCGGGCCTTATGTGTCCGACCCCAACCGGATCATCGACCTTTCCAAGGCGGCCTTTGAATACATCGCCCCGCTTTCCCGCGGGATCATCGAGGTCAAAATCGAAGTCACCCAGGACCCGGTGACCGAATCTTCATCATCCCTGACCGATCTTTTAAAAAGCGACATACTGAACACGTCTAAGGTCTATTGTCCGGACGCGGACAGCCTGAAATACATCGAAAAAAACGCCTTTGAAAAAATCACCCTGGACGAGACCATCCCCACGCGGATGATCCTGGATGATGTGCTGACTTTACGCGGAACCACCTCTGTCAACACCAGCACGGTCAGCGCTTTTCTGGTGGACAGTGATGACAATCAGACCGCATTTTACGGGGATGTTAAAAGCGGCCGCTTCACCCTTTCTGTCCGCTTCCCTAAAGAGGGTGATTTCCGGCTCGGGATCCTCCCGGGGGAATCCGGCACCAGCAATATCCGGCAGATCAAAGTGCTGAAAAATACCTGTATTGAAGAAGTCCAGAGCACAAGCATGGCGGCCGTGGCCGGCTTTGAACTGGATTACCAGGAAGGCAACACGGTCATGCGGTGGGATCAGGGAAATTACAACCTTTTTAAGCTCACGTTCTCCCAGGGAGGACTGCATAAAAGCTATATCCTTCATGACCTGACCCAATGGTCGCCGGTCTACAAAGAATTCACGACTTTTCAGGCAGGCAATGTCGACCTTTCCCTGCGGGGCGCGGCTTTAACCAAAAGTTCTCTTCTGGAACCGGTCCAGATCGTGTGGAGCCCGGCCGCTGAAAAGACCTTTTTAGCCAGCGACCATTATGAATACCAGCTGAATGAAGATGAGATCGAACTTGTGAGCTTAACGGAAAACGCGATCCTGAAAAACGATATCCAGGCGGTCCTCAGGCCGAAAGTCGACATCCGTTCAAAAGCCGCAGTCATCCTGCCCAGCGGAAAAGTACATGAGATCGAAATAGCAAGCGGTTCCGCCACCCCTCATGAAAACGCCGTGGGGATCGATGTCTTTTCTGCCGGGAACTATTCTCTGACTGCCCGTTATACCACGGAAAAAACCGGCCTTCATTTTATAGAAGTGAACAATGCTGAAGGCCTTGCCGTTTTAAACGCTCCGATCTACGTCCGCAACCAATACCCGCTTCTGCCCAGCCCGCGGGACCTTTCCTCCGGCCAGCCGGAAGACCTGGGGGATAATCTTTCCGACCTGAAACTCCAGTTCCTCAGCCTGGTCAACCGTGACCGGAACGAGCATCAGATGGCGCCTTTAAAAATCGATGACAGCTTAAACAGCCTGGCTCAGGCCCGCAGTGACGATATGGTGCGAAGCGGCTATTTCAGCCACTGGGATAAACAGGGGCGTACCGTCAATGACCTGCGCGCCAATTACGGCATCCAGACGCAGATCGGTGAAAACCTGGCTAAAGACACGAATCTGACCCTCGCGGAATACGGCCTGATGCGAAGTGCCATTCACCGGTCGAACATCCTGTCGGAAGAATGGACGCGTGTCGGCTTCGGCATCACCAAAGACAGCGATGGCAGTTACATCGTGGTCCAGCTTTTTTCCACGGATCCGCTTGACCTGAGTGATCTGGCCGGCCTTCGAAGCACTCTGCTTGAAAACATCAATGACGGCCGGTCCAGCGCCCTGACCCTGAAAGACAACTTAAACACCCTTGCCCAGGCCTGGAGCCAGAAGATGGCGGATGAGGACTTTTTTGATTTCACGGACGGCAGCGGGGCGTCCCTGGTGGACACCATCCGTGATGCGGGCGTGAATGTGTCGCTCGGCACCTATATTATGGGTAATTCCAGTTTTTCCGATGCCATTGCCCAAGCCGGTGAAAACGCCCAGCTGAAAGACAGCAAATGGAAAGATATCGGCATCGGTATCGAACAGGATAATCTGGGGATAATTAAGATTACATTGATCTACACTGAATAGTGCAAGTGTAAAGTGCATGTGCAAGGCTCTTATTCTTAACTTGCACTTGCCGCTTACACTATCAATAAATTAATTATTTCTCGTCCGGGGCGTAGATGTATTCGTAGTTCTTTTTGTTGTAACTGAACAGTTCTTCTTTTTTAAAGAAACGCGGCACTTCGACCTTGGCGGTTTCCAGGCTGTCGGAGGCATGGATCAAATTGCTCTGCACGCTCATCCCCAGATCCCCGCGGATCGTGCCGGGCGCGGCATCACGGGCGTTGGTAACCCCGCAGAGTTTCCGGACCACTTCCACACACTCCTGCCCTTCCCAGCATTGCACGATGACAGGGGTGCTTTTCATAAAATCAGCAATGCCTTTAAAGAAAGGTTTATCGACCAGATGGGCGTAATGTTCGTGAAGCAAATCATCGTCCAATTGCATCATCTTGTTGCCGACCAGGGTCAGGCCCTTGTCTTCCAGATAGCTCATCACTCTTCCGATTAATCCGCGCTGGAGCGCGTCGGGTTTGATTAAGACCAAAGTTCGTTCCATAATATTTTAAATTTTAAATGACAAATAACAAATTACAATTTACCCTATTAAATTAAAATTTAAAATTTAAAATTTAAAATTTGTTATTTTTAATAATGCAATAATTTTGAAAAATGTTCCTTATCTTTATACGGCCCGATCAGGGCGACGCGCAAGTTTTTTTCTTCCAGTATCTTCCGGCTCAGGCGCAGGATGTCATCGGCGGTCACGGCATCGATCTTGTGCAGAATGTCTTCCAGAGTATCGATTTTGGGAAAGAGTAAGGCCTGTTTTCCCATTAAATGGGCGTATTCTTCGCTGTCTTCCAGCCGCAGGATGATCTTCCCTTTCATAAAATCTTTTGCTTTTTTTAATTCCTCGTCCCCTACTTTCTTTTCCATGACCTTGCGGTATTCCACCAAAATCGCTTCGATAGCCAGGTCGATCCTGGTCAGGTCCACGCCCGCTGCCGTACTCAGGGTCCCGGTGTCGGTGTAATCGTCGGTGGTGGTACGGATATAATAAGCCAGCCCCTTCGCCTCCCGTACATTCAGGAACATCCGTGAACTCATATTGCCGCCCAGAATGATACTGAGGATCTTTTCAGTATAATTATCTTTATGGCGGGCCGGCATTCCTTCGACCCCTACAATGATATGCGCCTGTTCCGTCTTTTTCTCCTGAAGGATGGCTTTGTCACCTCCTTTGACGGGCCGGTAAGGCGCCGGCTCCAACCCCCTTTCTATCTCTTCAAACGGAAAATATTTTTCCACCAGACTCTTGGCCTCCTTCTCGGTGATATCACCCGCCACACTGACAATTGTATTGTCCGGCGTGTACAACGCTTCCTTGTAATCCACGATCTGATCCCGCGTGAGGGATTTGATGATTGCTTTTTCACCAATCTGGTCCCAGCCCATGGGCTGATCACCAAACAGCAGTTTTTCAAAATCCCAGCCCACCTGATACATGGGGGTATCCTGATACATATTGTATTCCTCCAGAATCACCCCCCTTTCCTTGTCAATCTCGTGCGGAAGGAAGGTGGCATTCAGCATCATGTCGCCGATCACATCAAAAGCCACTTCTTTTTTATGAGACGCCAGTTTGACGTAATAACCGGCATATTCTTTGCCCGTAAACGCGTTAAAATCCCCGCCCACAGAATCGATAGCCGAGGCGACTTCCGCCGCGTTCTGGTACCGTTCCGCCCCCTTAAAAAACAAATGCTCCAGGAAATGGGAAATCCCGCTGATCTTTTTATTCTCATAACGGGAACCTGCCCCGACCAGACAAAGCACGGTCACGGATTTGGTGCCCTCAATAGGGGTGGTGATGATGCGCAGTCCGTTTTTTAAAGTAGTAGATTGATGCATGTGTTTTTTTAAATTTGCGTGTGAAAGCATAACGAAAAAATCATCGCCTATCAAGCATACATGAAAAAATTAAATTATTTAAAAATATTTTCTGTATATGACAACCAATTTTTTCTGTAACAAAATTGTTACTTTTCCGCTTTCCTGAACCAAAAATGTATACAACTTGGACATGGTGTCAAAAGTTGAACACAAAATTTGTTATTGACCAAAAAATTTATACAGCTTAAATTGGTAACTGAAGGGCAAAACTAAAAAATATACGATGAATTTTTATAACAAATTTAAATCCGTCTGGCACGCCATTATTTACGTAATATCTGAATGCCATGACTGATTTTTTTATAAACATCTGACACCTGACATTTGACATTTGACCTTTCTGTCAGATGTCAGCTGTCAGATGTCATATGTAAATCCGAAACGCAAATGGATAAACAGTTACATATTCCAGTTTTACTCAGTGAGACGATTGATCTTTTAAATCTTCGAGCCGGCAACAGAGTGGTGGATTGTACCCTGGGACTGGGCGGACATAGTGAAGCAATCTTAAAAAAAATCGGCCCTAAGGGCAAGCTGATGGCTTTTGATCAGGATGAAACGAATTTAAAAAAGGCGAAACAGCGTCTGAAAAAATTTGAAAAACAAATTATCTACGTTCATTCCAATTTTGAAAACCTGAAAACTGAGATTGAACGTCATCGATTCGGGAACCCGGATGCCATCCTATTTGATCTCGGACTCTCTTCTCCGCATGTGGACATTCCCGAACGCGGTTTTTCTTTTCAGAAAGAAGGGCCGCTCGATATGCGTTATGACCAAACTCAGGAATTAACCGCCCAACTCGTCATCAACACGTATAACGAAAAAAAATTGGCGGATCTGATCTATCAGTATGGTGATGAAAGACGGTCGAGAGTCATCGCAAAGGCCATTGTGAATGAACGTAAAAAACATCCCATTGCAAACACACTGCAGTTAGCCGAGATCATCAAGACTACTTCCAAAGGAAAAATAGGGCGCCATCCCGCCACCCGCACCTTTCAGGCGCTCCGCATCTATGTGAACCGTGAACTGGAAGTGCTGGAAAGCGCCCTGCATCAGGCGATCGACCTCCTCGCGCCCAAGGGCCGGATCGCCGCGATCTCTTACCACTCGCTCGAAGACCGACTTGTTAAAAACATTTTCCGTTACTACACCAGGGATTGTATTTGTCCCAAGGAATTACCTCTCTGTCAATGTAATTTTCAAAAAAAACTTTATCTCTTAACCAAACGGCCTATAATACCAACAGGTATTGAGGTCGAGCAGAACCCGCGTTCGCGCAGTGCGAAACTGCGGGCTGCCGAGCGATTATGATCAACCTCAACTGCCCGACACAAACACATAGATTCATGTCTGCAGCACTTTATATAGACAATAACCCAACAAAAGTGCGACGAGATCCGCTATCTCACAAAGTGGAGGTGGGTGTTAATGCGCTCGTATTTGTAATTATCGCTCTTGTAGCGTTTATCAGTCTTGCGTACCTCGCCAATTCCAACCAAAACGCCACCAAAGGCTATGCTTTAAAGAATCTGGAAGTCCAGCGCTCCCAGCTTTTGACAGAAAACGAGGTGTGGGATATGGAGATCGCCCGTGTGCAGGCGCTTGCCAATATTCAGAACGACCCGAAGATCCAGAGGATGGTCAAAACCGACACGCCGCTGTTTATCCGCGGAGATACGGCGATTGCGTCTAAATAACGAAACGACGATATGACGAAATGACAAGGCAGACTTGTTGATATCGTTGCCCTTTTGTCATATCGTCATATTGTCATAACGTCACTTCGTTTATGGATTTAACGTGGGTGGAAATCAGCGAACCGGCTCTGGTGCATAACCTGAAAATGTTCCGTAAACTGGTCGGAAAAGAGGTGGTGCTGGCGCCCGCGGTCAAAGCCAACGCGTATGGCCATGGCCTTACGGAGTGTGCGCGGATCTTTGAAGAGAACGGGGCGGACTATTTATGCGTAAACGCGCTTTTTGAAGCTAAGATCCTGCGAAAAGCCGGCATCAGAATCCCCCTGCTGATCATCGGCTACACTCCCCTGTCGGATCTAACTGATCTGCCGGTTAATACGGAACTGGTGGTCTATAATCTGGAAACCGTGAAAAAATTAGGAAAAATCGGAAAAAAAGTCGGCATTCACTTAAAAATCGAGACCGGAAACCACCGCCAGGGCATTGAACTTTCCGACCTTCCTGATTTCATCCGGCAGGTGCAACAACACCCGCACCTTATATTAAAAGGGGTCTCGACGCATTTTGCCAATCTGGAAGACCGCATCAACCATGAATACGCGCTCTATCAGCTGAAAGAATTTAATAAAGCCGTCCATTTACTGGAAAAAAGCGGTCATGCCCCTCATTACCGACATTGCGCCAACACCGCGGCGACCATTTTACTGCCGGAAGCGTATTTTAATTTTGTTAGGACGGGTATCGGCAATTACGGCCTGTGGCCCAGCGACAAGACCGAACAGGCTGCTAAGCGGGCGGGTATTGATATCACCCTTAAGCCAGCCCTCACCTGGAAAACCGTGGTGGCGCAGGTAAAGGAAGTGAAACAGGGGGCGCTGATCGGTTACGGCTGCACGTATGAAATGCCCCATAGCGGCCGGATCGCCATCATCCCTGTGGGGTATTATGACGGATTTGTACGGCTTTTGAGCAATCGGGGGGCGGTGCTGATAAGGGGGAAAAAGGCGCCGGTCATCGGCCGGGTTTGCATGAACATGATCATGGTGGATATAACCGATATTCCAGGTGTAAAACTGGAAGATGAAGTGGTATTGCTTGGATGTCAGGGCAAGGAACATATTACCGCTGAAGAAATCGCAGAACAAAGCCAGACCATCAATTATGAAGTGACGACACGTATAAATGAACGAATCCCACGGATTTACATGTGACCTTTAACATTTGACAATTGACCGATGTCACATGTCAATGGTCACATGTTAAATGTTTCTTGCGTATTTAAATAAACAGCACTAAATTATTAATTGTATTTTTAATCAAAATCAATTATGAGTTTCTACGAAAATACCCTTAAAAACATGAACAAAGCGGCCAAGATCATGAAGCTTGACCAGGAGACTTTAAACGTCCTTTCCCACCCTCAAAAAACTCTGATAGCCACCTTGCCGGTCCGCATGGACGACGGACATATGGAATACTTTGAAGCCTACCGCGTCCAGCACAATGAGCTCCGCGGACCTTTCAAAGGAGGAATCCGCTATCTTCCCAGTGTGGACCTTGATGAGATCAAGGCACTATCCACCGAAATGACTTTTAAATGCGCAGTCGCCGGCATCCCGTACGGCGGAGGCAAAGGGGGCGTTTCCTGCAACGCCAAAAAAATGAGTGAGGGCGAACTGGAACGTTTGACCCGCAAATACGTGCAGGCGGTCTACCAGATCATCGGCCCTAACCATGACATTCCGGCTCCCGACATGTACACCACCCCTCAGATCATGGCCTGGTTCATGGATGAGTACAGCCGGCTGGTAAACCAGTACAGCCCCGGTGTGGTAACCGGCAAGCCGATCGAAGTAGGGGGATCTTTGGGCCGCGGAACCGCTACTGCGCAGGGCGGCGCTTATATTCTGGAAGAATATATGAAACGCCATGATATGAAAATCGAGGGAATCAGAATAATCATCCAGGGATTCGGAAACGCAGGAAGTTTCGCCGCTGAGATTTTTCATGGCATGGGCTTTACCGTTACCGGCGTAAGTGATTCCCGGGGAGGTCTTTACAACAATGACGGTATGGATCCCTTTAATATCATGAAAACTAAAAAAGAAAAGGGTTCTGTACAGGATTCCGATGAAGGGAAACCCTGCACGAATGAAGAACTGCTCGAAAAACCCTGCGACATCCTGGTGCTGGCCGCCATGGAAAACCAGGTAACGGAAGCCAATATGAAAAACATCAAAGCTAAGATCATTCTGGAGCTGGCCAACGGCCCCACCACCGCGGAAGCGGACGAATACCTGGCAAAAGAAGGAGTGGTCATCATCCCTGACATCCTGGCCAATTCGGGCGGGGTAACTGTTTCATATTTTGAATGGCTGCAGAACCAGCAGGCCTATTACTGGCCCATCGAAGAAGTGGAAGCCAAACTGAAACGCGCTATGATCGAGGCGCTGGTCCGCATCCTGGATTTCCAGAACGAATATAAGTGCACGATGCGTGAAGCCGCCTACATCTCCGCCTTTGACCGCCTGGATAAGGCTAAAAAACTGAGAGGAAGCGGAGCGCACCTGAGGTGCAAAATTTATCATGATAAATAATTTTTTGAATCGGATTGACCCGAATACGCATCGATCGATTCGGGTCAATCCGCATCTATTTGTAACCAATAAATCATGCTAAAAGAACAGATCATCGCCGACCTCACCGCGGCCATGAAAGCCAAAGAAGAACTTAAATTAAGCACCCTCCGTATGCTCAAGGCGGCCATCATGAATTATGAAGTCAGCGGCGCGGATAAGGTGGCGACCGACGAGGTGGTCATCGACCTGATCAAGAAAGGCATCAAACAGCGCCATGACAGCGCGGATGGCTTTGAAAAAGGCGGCAACAAAGAGGCTGCCCAGAAAGAGCTGGATGAGATCAAAATCCTTGAAACCTACATGCCTGAGCAGATGAGCGAGGAGCAGGTGAAAGCGGCCGTGCAGGAAGTGATCGGCCAGCTCAAACCCGCCGGACCATCTGACTTCGGCAAGGTGATGGGCGCGGTGATGGGTAAATTAAAAGGCCAGGCCGACGGGGGCATGGTGAATAAGGTGGTGAAGGAGCTGATGGGGTAAAAGTGAACAAATGTTGACAAGCTTGACAAAGTGATGCTATACTTGTATCAGAAAAGTGATCCCGCAGCTGGAGTCCAATGCTCCACTTGGTTGGGGGTTATTTTTCTCTATGCTTCATATTCAAATACTGACATCAAAAACTTCTGCCCCCTCTTCAAATCCGCCTTTACCTGGATAACAAAATATCGATCGCCAACCCGACCAACGAACCGATATAAGGCTTCTTTTTTTAGCTCATCTTTCTGCTCATAAATAGGTTTCCCTTTTGAATTTTCAATAAATTCAATTGCACATTCAAAAAACTTTAGGCGACGCTTTCTGTCGGTTGGATTCTTTTGGTTTAGATGGGGCCAGAAATTATCGAGAAAGATTTTCTCTCCGAAATATGCTGATTTCACGAATGGCCTTTTCCTCTTATTCGAATGTAATTCATTAAAAATTCTTCTGGCGATTTTATTCACCTCCTTGTAATTGTGCCCGGGGATTAGCTTTGATTTACACGTGTAGCATCGGATTTTTTCTGAAGACATAAAACTTAATTAATTTTCCTTCTTTTGCATTGTGATTTGTATCGCCCGATTATTAAATTGCCAATACGCATTGCCGATTATTTTATTAAATGAATTTGTATTCATATAAGCCATATAAACGCGCAAAAGTTGCTTCACTCCCTCCTCCAATTGGCCCTCTAACAATTCGCAATTTTTAACACCCTTTTCACACAAACTTGTGAATGTAATTGGATGGGCATGCGAATGGAGTTCGTTAATAAAATAATCTGTGATTTTTTGGACATTTTCGTCTGTATCATTTTTATTTAAACCTTTTTTGAGTAATTCTGGGATATATTCTTCTGACACGAGGCGGGTATTTAGATACGCTCCAAGCGTAAAAGGATCCATCTTCCCGATCATTTCGTCTACCTTCTTTGGGTCAATCCCAAACTTTTTTAATTTTTCTTCATCACTTCTAAATCTAAAAAGAGCCTCGATTGATTTGACAGGAAATCGCTTGCCGGTATTTTGATCGATAATGATGGGGTCGATCGGTCCAAGCTCACCAACTTTCGAAATAGTTAGAGAATCACACCCTAAAACAATAGCCGTTGCAGCACTTTTTGCATAAACTGGCACAATGGCATGAATCTCGTTTGCATAATCGCGACAAATTTGTACAATTTTATAAGCGGCCTCTAGCGCCCCGCCAAATGAATTTATAAATAAGTCCAGTTTGGGTATTTTCCCCTCTATGCCTTTTTTCTTTTTAAGATCGTTTAGCACATCGGAAACCATTAATGCGTCGTCAGGTGTGAGTTGGGCATTCTCTTTCGCAATATAGGATAACAATAAAGAATCTCGTAAATTCTGGACATTTTCTGCAGCATTTTGGATTGTCGTCTGTTTTGAGGATTGTTCGTCCAAATATTTTTTTAAATCTTCTTTGCTGACACGTAAGGTTCTCTGATTGCCTGAGCCGACATTAATTACAGGAATTTTATCGCTTTTGATAAGGTTGTTAACGAGGTGATTGTAGCTAATATTCAACTGACGTGCTACATCCTGTAAATCGAGCAATTGATCTTCCATTTTATAAAATTTAACATATTAATTCGTTTATCATGATATGTAATAGAATATTTAGATTCAAATATTTTCTTATGACAAAAATTATAAATTATTTTATAATAATAAAAAAATCCCTTAATTCCTATACTCCCCCCATTCCTTTATCTCCAAATCCTCAATCCGATACTTCTCGATAGAACGGATCAGGGCTTTGGCGAACTGGATGTTGGTGAGCAGCGGGATGTGCTGATCCACAGCCATCCGACGGATCTGGTAACCGGCTGTCACTTCATCATGCGCGTATTTGGTGGGGATGACGATGGCCAGGTCGATCTTTCCGTTTTTAACGTAGTCGGTTATATTCGGGCTTTTTTTGGTGGAAACTTTGTGGATTTTGGTCGTTTTGATGCCGTTTTCCTTTAAAAAATTTGCCGTTCCTTCTGTGGCGAAAAGATTAAATTTCATTGTTTCAAGCTGACGGATAGCACCAAGCATACTGACTTTGTCTTTCAACCGGCCAACAGAAAGCAGGATGTTCTTTTTGGGTATTTTATACCCCACCGCCAAATAGGATTTAAGGAAGGCGGCCTCAAAATCATTTCCAAAGCAAGCCACCTCACCCGTACTGGCCATCTCGACGCCGAGTACCGGGTCGGCCCCTTTAAGCCGGGGGAAGCTGAACTGAGGAAATTTCACGCCCACATAATCCAGATCGACCGTCTGGTAACGGGCATTTTTATCCACATCGCCGACCATGGCTCTCATGGCGATCTCGATGAAGTTGTATTTGGTGACTTTGGAAACAAACGGGAAAGACCGGCTGGCGCGCAGATTGCATTCGATCACTTTGATACGGTTGTCTTTGGCCAGGAACTGGATGTTGAACGGACCGGTTATTTTAAGGGACTTGGCAATGGCTTTGCCGATCTTTTTCACACGCCGCAGGGTCTCTAAATACGTCCGTTGCGGAGGCAATACGATAGTCGCATCGCCGCTGTGTACGCCCGCGTCTTCCACGTGTTCGCTGATGGCGTAAATCAATACCTTTCCTTTATGGGCCACGGCGTCCATTTCGATCTCCCGCGCGCCCACCATGAATTTACTGATCACCACGGGCGCTTCGGTGTTCACGCGGACGGCTTTGCCTAAGAAATCCTCCAGCTCTTCGTGGTTATGCGCTACCCGCATGGCCGCACCCGACAGCACATAACTGGGGCGGACCAGAACGGGATAGCCGACCTTATCCGCAAACCGGTAGGCGTCTTCGATTTTAGTAAAGGCCTTCCATTCCGGCTGATCGACTTTGAGTTCATCCAGAAGGGCGGAGAATTTATCGCGGGATTCCGCCCGGTCGATGTCTTTCACGGAGGTGCCCATGATCTTTACGCCGGTTTCCGCCAATCGAAGTGCCAGGTTGTTGGGAATCTGCCCACCCATCGAAACGACGGTTCCATCAGGCTTTTCCTTATCCGCGATGTCGAGGACCCGTTCGTGACTGAGCTCATCAAAATAAAGCTTATCGCATTCATCAAAATCCGTACTCACCGTTTCCGGATTGTAATTGACCATAATGGATTCATATCCTTTTTTGTGCAGAGTCTTGACCGCGTTCACACAACACCAATCAAACTCGACGGAAGAGCCGATGCAATACGGGCCTGAGCCTATTACAACCGCTTTTTTTGACTTCAATTTCGAATTTCGAATTTCGAATTTCGAATTTTTAAAAGAGATATCATCTTTATCTCCCCAGTAGGTCATGTACAGGTAGTTGGTCTTGGCAGGGAATTCGGCGGCCAGGGTGTCGATCTGTTTAACGACGGGGGTGACGCCCAGTTTTTTCCGGTATTCCCTCACCGTCATCTCATCCCCCTTTAAGATCCGGGCGATCTGCTTATCGGAAAAACCGGCTTTTTTGGCCATTCGCATCAGGTCTTCGGAGATACTGGTAAGCGATTTGGCTTTTCTGACCTTTTTGGCGATCTTGCGGATGTTTTTAATCTTATGTAAAAACCAGGGATCGATGCCGGTGAGTTTGTATAACTTTTCGACTGAATATCCTTTATCGACCGCCTGTGCCAAGGCAAACGGACGGCGGGGAGTGGGTGTTTCGACCGCTTCTTTCAGATTTTTAAATTCAAACATATCCGGCTCCAGACCATACGCGCCGATCTGGATCATGCGGAGGCCCTTTTGCAGGACTTCTTCAAAATTCCGCCCGAGCGCCATCACCTCCCCCACTGATTTCATCTCGGAGCTGATCACCTCGCTCACCTTACGAAATTTATTCAGGTCCCAGCGCGGGATTTTAAGCGCCACATAATCCAGCGCCGGTTCAAAGCAGGCGCAGGTCTTTTGGGTAACCGCGTTCTTTAGTTCCGTCAGTCCGTACCCTAATCCCAGTTTGGCGGCCACATACGCCAGCGGGTAACCGGTAGCCTTGGAGGCAAGGGCAGAAGAACGGGACAGGCGGGCATTGACTTCGATCACCCGGTAATCATCGGATTTCGGGTCAAGCGCGTACTGGATATTGCATTCGCCCACGATCTTAAGATGCCGGATAGTTTTAAGCGCGAGATTGCGGAGTTTCTGGTATTCATGGTTCGTGAGCGTCTGGCTGGGCGCGATAACGATGGATTCGCCCGTGTGGATTCCCAGCGGATCGAAATTCTCCATATTACAGACGGTGATGCAGTTGTCTTTACTATCCCGCACCACTTCGTATTCGATCTCCTTCCAGCCTTTCAGATATTCCTCGACCAATACTTGAGGCGAAGCGGCAAACGCTTTTTTAAGGACTGTATTGAGTTCTGCCTGATTTTTAGCGACTCCTGACCCCAAACCGCCTAACGCGAAAGCGGCGCGGACCATAACCGGAAAACCGATCTTCACGGCCGCCTTTTTCGCCTGCGGAATGGTGGTGCAGGCCACGCTTAAGGGGGATTTTATCCTGATTTCTGCCAGCGCGTCTTTAAACAGCTGGCGGTCTTCGGTGAGCTGGATGGACCTGACGGGTGTGCCGAGCACCTGGACTTTATATTTTTTCAGAATGCCGCTTTCAAAAAGCGCCACGCCGCAATTCAGCGCCGTCTGCCCGCCAAAGCTCAGGGCAATGGCATCGGGTTTTTCTTTTTTGATCACCTGCTCCACAAAATAAGGCGTGACCGGCAGAAAATAGATCTTATCCGCCAGCCCCTTAGAGGTCTGGTTGGTGGCGATGTTTGGGTTGATGAGGACGACTTTTATCCCCTCTTCCTTAAACGCCTTGATGGCCTGTGAACCGGAATAATCGAACTCACCCGCCTCACCTATTTTCAAGGCGCCTGAGCCGAGCAATAATATTTTTTTAATGGTCTTGGTCATTTTCCAGATTAGTGTAGTGGATTTTATTTCAATTTTCAATCATTTTACTGTATCGTCGTGTCGTTATGAAAACAGTCCCTTTTAACCCGGATACTTTGCGTGATGCTGTGGACGTCCTGAAAAAGGGCGGGGTTATCGCGCATTCCACGGACACCTGTTACGGCCTGGCCGCGGACATGATGAACCCAAAAGCGGTTAAAAACGTGCAGGCGATCAAGGGCCGGGATTTCAATAAGCCCATGAGCATCATGATCTCGGTGCCGGAACAGCTCAGAATGGAACATTATGTGCAGCTGGACGAGTTCAGCCGGTTTATATCCCATCACCTTTTCCCCAGTGCGGTTACCCTGCTTCTTCCCAAAGGGCCGGCTGTTCCGGAAACCTATTTTCCGGAAACTCCGCTGATCGGCCTTCGGGTGCCGATGCATGATTCCACTCAGGATATTCTGCGCGCCTGGGGCGGGCCGCTTGTTACCACCAGCGCCAACCCTTCCGGCGAACCGCTTTGCTTCAGCCATGAAGAAGTGGTGGAACGCTTCAAAGGCAAACCACATCAGCCCGACCTGGTCTTTGAGGGGAAGATCACGCGCCACGACAAAGCTTCAACAGTCATCAAAGTGGAAAGCGACCATATCCGCATCGTCCGCAAAGGGCCTATTACTGCCTCCCAGCTGGAAGGGATCCTGGGGATTGATGTGAAGGAATAGATTTGCCTCTGTCTTGAAATTAACTTAAAATAATCGAGGCAATTTTTTAAATTTTCAGTTTTCAATTTTCAAACCAATCAGTAAGTTTTAAAATTTTTTAAATGAAATGAAAATTGAAAATTACTAAATGAAAATTAATAATATGTACCGAACCCATACCTGCGGAGAACTGACTGCATCGGACAAAGGAAAAACGGTGACCTTAAGCGGATGGGTCCACCGGCGGCGCGATCATGGCGGCGTGATCTTTATCGACCTCAGAGACCGTTATGGCCTGACCCAGGTCGTTTTTGACCCTGAATTTGATAAAAAAAGCTGGGAAGCGGCGGAAAAAATCCGGCCGGAATTTGTACTGAAAGTAACTGGCGGAGTCAGAAACCGGATCAAAGGGCAGGAAAACAGGAACATGAAAACGGGAGACATCGAAGTCTATATCAATCAGATCGAGATCCTGAATGAATCCAAAACACCCCCTTTTGAGATCGACCAGGAAAAACCAGTGGGTGAAGAACTTCGGCTTAAATACCGTTACCTCGATCTTCGCCATGACCGGATGAGGGATAACCTGGTACTCCGCCATAAAATGATCAAGGAAATCCGGGACTTTCTGGATAAAGACGGGTTTGTGGAAGTGGAAACCCCGATCCTTATTAAGGGGACCCCCGAAGGCAGCCGTGAATATCTGGTGCCTTCCCGCCTTTATCCGGGCAAATTCTTTGTACTTCCCCAGAGCCCCCAGCAGCTCAAACAGCTCCTGATGATTGCGGGGATGGATAAATACTTCCAGATCGCCCGCTGTTTCCGCGACGAAGACCAGCGAGGCGACCGCCAGCCGGAATTCACCCAGCTGGATCTTGAAATGAGTTTCGCGGAGGAGAAAGACGTGATGGCCATCAACGAAAAACTGTTCATCAACCTTACCCGGAAATTCGCCCCCACAAAACAGATCAAAGAAAACCCTTTTCCGATTTTCACCTGGCATGAAGCCATGAACCGCTTTGGCTCCGATAAGCCGGATCTCCGCTTTAACATGGAGCTGACGGACGTTTCTGATGTTGTGGAGAAATCGGATTTTAAAGTCTTTTCCGGTACAGTGGAAGCGGGCGGCGTGGTGAAAGCGCTGAAAGTGAAAGGGGTGGCCGACTGGTCCCGCAGTGAGCTGGATAAACTGGAGGAACTGGCCAAAGTCTACGGCGCCAAAGGACTGGCCTACCTTGTGTATAAAAAAGAAGGGATCAAATCTCCCATCCTTAAATTCCTGAGTGATGAGATCGCGGAAGGGGTCACAAAAGCCACCGGTGCCAAAACGGGTGACATTGTCTTTTTTGCGGCCGACCAGTTTACAACCGCCTGTGATGTGCTGGGGCAGGTGCGGCTTTACTGCGGCGAAAAGCTGGGACTGATGGATCCAAATGTCTTTTCATACTGCTGGGTGAATGAGTTTCCGCTTTTTGAATTTGAAAAAGAAACCGGCCAGCTCGCCGCCATGCATCATCCTTTTACCCGGCCGATGGACGAGGACCGGGAACTCCTGGAGCGCGACCCGGTCAAAGCCCGCGCCATCGCCTACGACATCATTTTAAACGGCAATGAAATCGGCGGAGGGAGCATCCGTATCCATGAGCACAAACTCCAGCAGCAGATCTTCGAGATCCTAAAAATCAGCCCGCAGGACGCGGAAGCGCGCTTCGGCCACATACTCGAAGCATTCCGTTACGGCGCGCCGCCCCATGGAGGAATTGCCTGGGGGCTGGACCGGCTGATCATGCTTTTTGCCGACGAACCTAACATCCGTGAAGTCATTGCCTTCCCCAAAGACCAGAAAGCCAAAGACCTGACGCTTGGCGCGCCGTCTGAAATGCCGGAAAAGGATATAAAAGAAGCCAATATTCAAATTCTTCATAAAAAATAACCCCCTCATCATGCAAAATTTAGACGATCTGGATAAAGAAGGTAAAGTCACCTCCGCAAAAACGACGGCCCAGGGACCGGATCTGTCCAGCCTGGAGGCCAAAATGGACCAGATGCTGAAATACCAGCGGACCGTCCGCGGGATCGCCATCTTCCGCGGGATCATCAGCTTTCTTTTCTTCCTGGTCTTTATCGTCCTGCCGATCGTGGGCGGGGTTTATTTTTTCAAATATATCCGAACGAGCGGCCTGATCGACCAGATCAGCGGCCAGTACACGGACTTTTACCAAACACTCGACAGCCTTAAAGACACGGCCGGGCAGGTCGGCAATTTGGGTGATATGCTGGACGGAATAACGGAATGATCATTCCGGCGGGCGCATCCTCCGCTGTCTCCGTTTTTTCTGTTTGCGGATTTTTTCGATGGCCTTTGCCTTTCTGGAATCCGGATTGAGTTTGTCCAAAAGCTCTCTCAAAGCTAAAATGCGGTTCATGGCCCGCTCGCGGTGCTTCTGGTATTTGATGATAATGCCTGTGGGCAGATGGCGCAGCTGAACGGCGTTGGTGGCTTTGTTGAGCTTCTGGCCGCCCCGACCGCCCCCGTGGATGAATTTTTCCTCGATGTCATCCAAATCAACCCCCAGCTGACCGATCAGGCGCAGGATCTCGTTGTATTTTTTATCGGTGAGTTGTGATTGAGGGGGGAGGTTCATTGGCAAGCCGGATTATCCGAAAATCTGAAGGCGGGATTCGCGAATCCCGCCTTCAGATTACGGGGTATATTTATTCAAAAAATCTTTTTTAAATTCATCAAACTTTCCATCTTCAATCGCCTCGCGGATCTGTTTCATCAGATTCAGATAAAACGCCACGTTGTGGAGGGTGTTTAAGCGAAGACTAAGAATTTCGTTCGCCATAAACAAATGGCGCAGGTAGGCTTTGGTAAAATGCATGCAGGTATAACATCCGCATTCCGGATCGAGCGGAGTAAAATCCTCCTTGTACTGCTCGTTTTTTATCCGCACGATCCCTTTTGAAGTAAACAGATGACCATGGCGGGCGTTTCGGGTGGGCAGTACACAGTCGAACATATCTATTCCCCGCCCCACCGCCTCCAGAATATCCTGCGGCGTCCCCACGCCCATCAGGTAACGGGGTTTATCGTCGGGCAGATGGGGCACGGTGTGTCCGATCATCTCATACATGACTTCATTCGGTTCACCAACCGATAAACCGCCGATCGCATACCCGTCAAAACCGATTTTCACCAATTCCCTGGCGGAACGTTCGCGGAGATCGGGATGCAAGCCACCCTGAACAATGCTGAACAGCATTGAATTTCGAATTTCGAATTTCGAATTTCGAATTTTGCACCGCCGTGCCCATTCTGTCGTCAGGGCCAATGATTTCTCAATATAATCTCTCTTGGCGGTGCTGGCAGGGCACTCGTCTAAGACCATCATGATGTCGGAACCCAATTTCTGCTGGATTTCAATGGCTTTTTCGGGCGTCAGAAAAATCTTTTTCCCATCCAGGTGGGACTGAAATTCCACCCCGTCCTCTTTCAGTTTCCGGATTTTGGATAAAGAGAAGACCTGATACCCCCCGCTGTCGGTTAAGATCGGCCCATCCCAGTCCATAAACCGATGCAGACCGCCCGCTTTTTCTACTGTGTCCTCACCAGGACGGAGATGGAGATGGTAGGTATTCGAAAGGATGACCTGGCCGCCCAGTTCTCGGACTTCAGACGGAAGCAGACCTTTCACCGCCCCCACCGTGCCAATCGTCATGAAAAAAGGAGTCTGAATTTCCCCGTGAGCGGTTTTTAAAGTTCCGCGCCGGGCACTGCCGGAGATTTTGAGGAGTTTAAACATGCCGAAAGTATAACAAAAAGTCCCAAGTAAAATCCACTTGAGACTTGAGACTTAAGACTTATGACTTAAGATTATTTCTTCGATTCAATGATCTTATCCACAATGCCGTATTCCAGCGCTTCTTTGGCGCGCATGAATTTATCACGCTCGGTGTCTTTTTCTACCTGTTCCATAGTCTGGCCGGTGTGTTTCGCAATCATCTGGTTCAGCAATTTTTTGGTCTGTACGATGTGGTCGGCATGGATAGCGATATCAGTGGCCTGGCCTTCGGTGCCGCCCAGCGGCTGATGGATCATGACTTCGGAATGAGGCAGAATGTAACGCTTACCCTTAGTACCGCCCATCAGGATGATGGAACCGCCGGAAGCCGCGATGCCGAGGCAAACGGTCGACACATCACATTTAATGAGCTGCATGGTGTCGTACATGGCCAATGTGGCGGAAACGGAACCACCCGGAGAATTCACATAAATCGTGATGTCTTTGGTGGGATCGACTTTTTCCAGAAAAAGCAGCTGAGCGATCACCGTATTGGCGACTTCATCGTTAATAGCGGAACCTAAAAAGATAATACGTTCCTCCAAAAGACGGGAGTAGATGTCGTACACACGCTCTCCTCCTTCAGGGGTTTTATCGATGACGGTTGGGATGATGGGCATGATTTTATTTTTTAATTTTAATTCTTATAAATTATACCATATTTTTACCTCTAAAGGCGAATGGTTAAAGTTGACGGAAAAGTATCTTAATACCCTTTTGTCATTTCGACCAACGCGGAGAAATCTCTCATCTAATAACCTAATAATTTTTATAAAGGGATTTCTCGGCAGGCTCGAAATGACAAATTAAGAAAGAAGTTTCCTCAATATCTCATTCACCATCTTCGGGTCAGCAGAGCCTTTGGTCGCCGCCATTACCTGACCGACCAGGCCACCGATGGCTTTTTCCTTTCCGCCCTTAAAATCAGCCACGATCTGGGGGTTTTTACCGATGACTCCCAGGCAGACCTTTTCCAGTTCACCGGTATCACTCATCACTTTTAAGCCTTTTTCTTCCACTACTTTTTCCGGATCCAGATCACCTTCATAAACTTCCTGGAAAATATCTTTAGCGATCTTACCGGAGATCGCACCGTCTTCGATAAGTTTAATGAGTTTACCAAGATTTTCAGGAGATAATTTACTATGGGTAATGTCTTTTTCTACTGCCATTAACTCGGACAAAATCCAGTTGGCGGTTTTTTTCGGTTCACCGGAAACCGCTAACGCCTTTTCAAAATAATCAGCCAAGGCCGCATTTCCTGAAAGCTGATGGGCATGGTCCGCGGGCAGGCTTAGTTCAGACTGATAACGATCCGCTTTAGCATGCGCGAGTTCGGGAATCTCTTTTTTCAGTTCCTCGATCATTTCTTTTGTCGCCACCAGCGGAGGAATGTCGGGTTCGGGGAAATAACGGTAATCCGCGGCCTCTTCTTTGCCCCGCTGAGAGACGGTGACTTCTTTATTATCATCCCAGCCGCGGGTCTCCTGCACCACCTTGCCGCCACTTTCCAGGATTTCCGTTTGGCGTTTGATCTCGTATTCCAGCGCTTTTTCGAGACTTCGGAACGAATTGAGATTTTTAGTTTCACTCCGCACGCCGAATTCCTTCTGACCTTTGGGGCGAAGAGAGACATTGATATCAAACCGAAGCTGTCCTTTTTCCATGTCCGCATCGGACGCATCCACATACCGCACGATCTTCTGAATCTGACGGGCGTATAAACTCGCCTCTTCCACACTTCTCATGTCCGGTTCGCTGACGATCTCCATTAAAGGCGTGCCGGAGCGGTTAAAATCAACAAGCGTGCCCCCTGCCGTATGCGTGAGCTTTCCCGCATCGTCTTCCAGATGCAGACGGGTGATGCCGATGGTTTTTGACGTGCTATCCGGCAACGTGATCACTACTTTTCCATGCTCTGAAATCGGCTTATCGTACTGAGAGATCTGGAAGCCTTTAGGGAGGTCAGGGTAAAAATAACTCTTGCGGTCAAATTTGGAAAACTCGTTGATCGTGCACCCCAAAGCCAGGGCCGCCTTGATCCCCTTTTTCACCGCTTCCTGATTGGTGGCGGGCAACATTCCCGGATGCCCCATACAGATACCGCACACATGGCTATTCGGCTTTTCATTAAAAATGTTGTTGCTGCAGCGGCAGAACATCTTGGTCTTGCTGTTGATCCGCGCGTGGATCTCGATGCCGATTACGGGTTCGTATTCCATAGTCAATAACGCTGTAACGAAATAACGTTATTTATTGTAACTGGTAATTCTTAATTTGTAACTTGTAATTTTAAAAAAATATTCAATGACAAATTACGCCCCCACACAGCGAAGATAAATTATCCGTTACGAGCTGCAAAGGAATTAAACGGCTTTTTCGTTCAGTTTTCCCAGCCATTCATTGATCTGATCCTTCAGAGTCACCTGGTCCTTCTGGACTAATTTCAAAGCCTCGTTCAGGGCGCGGGTAGCCCGGGGTTTGTCTTTAAAAGTGATCAGGCTGATGCCCAGCTCCAGATACGACATCGCGTTTTTCCGGCGATGGAAATTGATATCATCGTAATGATATTTGTAAATAGTGGTCTGGAGCATTTTTTTATGGGCAGGATCATTGGATTCTATATACTGATGTCTAAACTCCTGGGCTTTGCGGCGGAATTCGGGATTATCAGCGACCTCCGGACCGCCTTCATTATCCTCCTGTATATCTTTCAGCACCTCATCCAGAATGTGCGGTACCGGCATGGTAGGAGGCATCAGATCAAATTCATCTGCCTCTGACCGGCTGACCTCTTCCGGGATCTGGATATTCCTTTGGGTGACCGGCTCATCAGACACATCCCCCAGCTGTTCTTTTAAGCGTTGCCGAAGAGATCTCCCCTGAGGGATGGTGACTGGTTCTTTTACAACTTTAGTCGGCCCCGGGATGAATTTCCGGGTCTTACTGCTGAAAATCCCCATTCCTTCCTGCGCTTCCTGGCGCACGGCTTCCGGCATATCCGCATTTATAATCGTAGGCGGGCGTAAGGAGTTTTCAAAATCCTCTTCGATCTGCACCGGCTGTTCTTCCGCCTCTTTTTCCAGGCGTTCCAGCCACTTTTTCGCTTCATTCAGATATCCTTTAACCCACTTATATTCCCCTTTAGGCTTCGGATCGATCTCCAGGGCTTTAAAGAAAAAGAATCCCGCCTTCTTCATTGCTTCGATGGTCTTCATTTCAAAATAACTTTTTCCGAATTCCGCCAGAGCCTTAAAATATTCCTCTGATTTTATCCCGCTGACCTTATTGCTGACAGCCAGGTCCTGCGCATGAGCCATTTCTACGGGGGTGAAACCGAAATCTTCCAAAAGTCCCTGTTTCCATAAATCACGTAATTTAATAGCGATGGTCCGGTGATCGACCCCCTCGATACAGGAAAGTTTCGGCTGTTTGACCAATGCGACATACCCTTTGACCGCCTCATCCAATTCTTCGGCCGTACGATGCTCTTCGCAGGCAATGACTCGGCAAAGCTCTTCCAGACGCTTTTTAGCCCGAAGTCTTTTTTGTTCGAGCGCCTCTTCACCTAATTTACTCTGGCCGCGGACAGCCGGGGGGATAAAATCAAACGCGCCCTTTCCGATAGAGACCGCATCAGGAGGAAGGGGCGGAGGGGGCATGCCATCGGTCTCCACCGGAAAACCGATTCCATTCAGCTCATCGGTAGTCGGCGTATGAAAAGACTCCGCCTCATCGCCTGATCCATCCGTCAGCATGTCTTCAGGAGCCTGGATCACGCTGTTGCCCATCTGCGCCTGAAAGTCAGCTTCTTTTTGTTTCTGCTGAGCGGCAAGATCGGCAAAAGCCTCCTCTAAAGTGTATCCTGAAGAAACACTTGGAGCTTCCTGGGTCCGGATTGCCCGCAGATGTTCTTTAACCCATTCGTTATCCGGCTGATTTTCAAGAGCCTTATTATACCAGACCTTGGCCGCCAGCAGATCGCCTTCGCGATGGAAGATATAGCCCAGATACCGGCAGGCATTAAAATGGCCCGGATCAATTTTCAGGATTTTTTTAAAATGTTCTTTGGCAGGCTCCAAATCGTTTCTCTTTAAATAGATCTGCCCTATGCCGAAATAAGCCATGACCACAACGTCCGGCGTCGGATCAAAGCCGTATGTGAACACCTTTTCGTAACATTCCAATGCTTTTTCAAAATCATTCTGATTGTTAAAGTTATCTCCCATCTGCACCGCCTGGCGGGCAGACTTGATGAGCGAACGCGATTCCATTTCGGTAGCGGTACGGTGGTAATCGGCTGACAGCTTTAATTCCCCCAATTGTTCCAGCACATAACCGAGATGCTTATAGGCCAGCGTGAAATCCGGATCGATGGTGATCGCCTGTTCGAAATACCGGCGGGCCAGATCATAATCACCACCCCTGCTGGCATCATTCCCCCATTCAAACGCCTGCTGAGCCGTTTCCGCCTCCTTCATCTTCACGGCTTTTTCCGCCACCTCGTAGTCAGGGAAGTCGATTTTTTTGCGGGTGGATCTTACTTTAAATTCGATTGATTCCAGGAGGGCGATTATTTTTACATATCCCATCTTACGGGCTTTATCTAAAGCGGTCTCGTTTTTTTTGTCTTTTAACGACGAATCGGCATTGTACTCGATCAAAATCTCAACAATATGATCAAAATCATTTTCCGCAGCCAGCATTAGGGGGGTGTAGCCGGTTTCATCGGCTTCATTTACATCGATCCCCTGCTTTAGAAACCGGCGGACACTGTTCTCATTTCCAGAAAAGGTCGCCATCATCAGGCCATTCCACTGATGCTTTTCCGGCCCGATGATCTTTGGAAACTGGCGGGACAGCAGGTCTTTTTTGGTCTCAGGTATGTCCGGAGTTCCCGGTTGCTTTACCTTCGGAGCTTCAGCTTCTTCCGGAGCATTCTCTTCCATTAAAGGACCGAATTCTTCTAAAGGCATACCGGTTAAAGGCGGAAAAGCTGTTTCGGTAACCGGCGGGGCGGCCGTTTCACTGCCCACTTCCACCCTATCCCCGGGAAAATCGAGCTGAGGCTTTGTTTCCGGCAACGGTTCCTCCCGATGAAGCAGAGCTTGTTCAGCGGCACGGGCGACATCCACTTTTTTTTCTGAAGATACCGGCGCTCTTAAAACCTCCCGGATATGCCGTTCCATCTGGATGTCCGCGCGGATGCTGTTTAAAGTCCTGTCTGCTTCCCTGCGGCGTTCAGCCGCTTTGATCTCACCCGTATTCTCTCTGGCTTTCCAGTCACTTTTCAGTTCCTGTAAAACAGCCCCGAAATCAAACGGTTTTTTCGGAATGTTTTCACGGATCTTTTTCCGGAAAAAATTCCGCACCCGCCAATGGACAGGATTTACTTTATTGATGGCGAGCAGGTCCTTTTTTAAGCGCTGTTCCGATGAAAGCCCGGCGGCAGAACCGAGACGCTGTTCAATGAGCACACGGGTCCGGGCGGCCAGATCTTTTAATTTTTCACACACATCCGGCTCCAGACATGCCTGCATTGCTTCCTGGAACGCGTCATCCATGGCCTGAGCATCAAACCATTCATCCTGCTGGGCCGCCTTAAGCTGGGCTGTCAGATAAAAAGGCTGGAGCTGGCTTCGGACATCAGCGGGCAATCCGGATCTGAAAAACAGTTTCTGAAGCCCTTTTACAAAATCTTCTCTGCTTTCCGCGCCGGCCAACGACCGATGATGACGGATCAGGGCGTTCATGGAATCCACCAGATTCCGCAGACGAGCCTGCTCAGCCGGATTATTGTAAGGGCAATCGTGTATGTCGGGCTTATTAGGATTCATAACAATGAATTAGAAATTACTTTACCTCTTTTGTTTTAATTTTTCTAATTCAAGCCGGGCCAGCTCATGGCCTGGATTCAGCTTAAGCGCATAATTAAAGTGCCATTCGGCTTTTTTTATTTTTTCCAGTTTTAAAAGGATCTGCCCGTATGCCGCATGATAATCAGCACTGCGGGGGCTTATTTTAAGTAATTTTAAATACGTGTTCCGGGCCGCCCTGAATCGCCCCTGCTTCATCTGCATCTCTCCCATCTGTGCCAAAGCGGACTCGTTTTCCTTATTTGGCTGTAACAAACCATATCCTTCAGCGGCTTTCTGCAGATCAGCCCGGTAATAAACACCGGCGCCCACCCCTCCCAATAAGCCGAGCAATAATAATTTAGTCCATAACCGGGTCCGTTTCCGTTTGACCACGGGGCGGGGCGGAAGGGTCGACTTCTTTTCCATTCCGGCAAGGGATACCGGCTTCAGTAAATCGATCAATTGCCGGATCTGAGTGTTTTCCGGATCAGCAGTATTCGCAAGCTGTAAAACATTGATTGTCTTTTTTTCCGCCTCCTTATATCTTTTTACTAAAACAGGATTTCGGTCTCCTGCCTGATAAGCTTGGGATAATTCATAAAGATGCTGATAAAAAGCCAGAGCTAATTTCCTGAGAGCCTCTTTTTTCAGATCCGATACCCTGCGTCCATGCCCGGACTGCAGCAGTTTTTGTAATCCCTGATAAGCCTCGTCGACACGGCCTCCTTCTGCAGAAGCGCATAATCGGATGATCTGCCTCTCCGTATGCTCTCTCTTGAACGTCTGATGATCGGCGGAAGAGCCGCCCCATTGGATATCAGGATTATTCATCATCGTCAGGATGACATTATAGACCTTTCGTTTGGCCTTAAGGCTGAGTCTGGATTCTTTCCCGAATACAAGATTGCGCAGATTCTCGCGCAGGGACCGCTGATGGCGTTTACCCTTAGGGACTTGCTGCATTCTCATCTCTAAGCGCATGATAAGGCTGAACAGCGCATGTTCCTCTTCGGGGTGGGCATCGATCAATACGCCAAACGCCGTGATCAGAGGGACCTGCAACGGATCGACCCTCCCCCATATAGGTTTTTTATGCCTTAAATTATAAATGCTGTCTTTTAGTGTTAGTTTCAGTTTTCTGCTTAATGCGGACTGATCGACCTTAGCTATGAGGGTTTTGATGATAAGGTCTTCATGGATCTTTTCTCCGTTGTCTTTATCGTCTATATGCGCGTTAACCATCTGGCGGAACACACTGAAAAGCCGGAGAAGCGCTTCCCTCTCTTCCGGATGCGCTTCAGTCAATTCCCTGAATTGATCTCTGAACCGATGGCTGATGTGGCGGTCTTCCGCTTCCTGTGTCCGCTCCTTAATGCGGGCCTTCAATTCTTCGATAGTCGGAATAGGGCCGGTTTTGGCTGTATCAAAATGGCGTTCGACTACTATGGAAGCGGCTAGCCGGATGGGCTGAAGCCGTTTGCCATCGCGGTCAATGTAAAATTTTTCCCCCCCTTGTTTAACGAGTGCCTTTCCGCTGCTATCAAAATCACCGGCTTCATCGTAACCAGTATCACTCATAAGGGCGCCTGTTCCGGGGTTCAGATAATTATAACGGTCATCCAGCGTTCTCAAGCGGAATATGCCATGGGCAACCGGATAGATGAACTTAAACCACTCCAGACTGAATAACTCGCCATTTTCTTTGAGAATAAAATTATATAACGCCATTTTCCCGCGCTGCCCGGAAACACGCGCTACCTTTCCCGTAAAAGAATCCACACCATCTAACGCCTCATCTATCGGATAGAGCAGTTTTCCGTCGCGGATCAATGTAAACTGATCTTTCCCGCCTCTCTGGAACTGGACAATGACCCCCTGGTCATATCGGCCATAAGGTTCCCATTGGTAATCATCCAGTTCTGCCAGGCCGTTGAAATCCAATTCCACATCGTAGGCGCGGGCAGTTTTAGCCAGCCTCAAGAACAGGCGGTCTTTAATAAAAGCGACTGTCGGGCTTAACTCCGCCTTTCTGACACATTCTTTTACAGAAGATAACACTGATATCCAATTGGAATCTTCATCGTAATCTTTCACAGCAAGGATCTCGTCTTTTAAACCGAGCAACGCCTGTTTATCCGCTTCTTCAAAACGTTGGGCAAAAGCGGCTAATTCTTCCGCCAGGATCTCGACGTAAATGATATGGCGCTCTGTCGGCTCCATAAGAATGATGTCACCTTCTACCACTTCTGCCTCTTCTTTATTTTCGTAAAAAGCTTTGAGCTCCTCCATAGGAGAAACGATAGGCAACACTTCGCCGTCCACCGTAAGAAAATAGGATTCACCGGCTTTTTCGACCGGGGCCATCAATTTTTTCTCACGGGGAGTGGGGCTATGTTTATAGCGCCAGGGATGGAATTCTCCCATTTTATCGAACCATAACCGGCCGATCATGGGTTTGATCAGGCGGTTTTCCCCATCAAGAGCATTGAACCTCCCTTTCCATTCGATCTTCCTCAGGCCCCATGAATCCGGTTCGTAAACTTTTCCCCCCTGGCGCTCAAAAGCCTCCAGATTCTCAATACGGGCCCCCTTCCCCTCGACGATCGTGTCCATGATAAAATCTCCGATTTCTTTTCTTGCCCTTTTTTCCTCCTCACGCCTTTCGATCTCTTCCCGGATCGCGGTTTCCTGCTCAGCTTTGCGCTCCAGTTCTTTGCGCTTCAGAAATTCCATCAAGGCTTCTTTTTGTTTTCTTTTCAGATAATCGATCGCCTTTTTCCTGTCCGACTGGCTTTTAAGGTGTTCGGCTTCACGGATGACCCATTCCCCTTCTTCGGTATCCACGTCCTCCAGCTGGCTCGCTAACTCCCGGATCAGACGGAGCTCATCCTGCTGTTCCGCGGCCTTGGCCTGCTCTTCAGTAGGAAAATCATCCGGACTGCCCGTGGCTTCAAACCCCGCTTCATTCAATTCATCCAGAATGTCCGCGAACGCGTCATCCAGCGAAACGTCTGCGGCGGTCTCTGATGCCGCTTTCTGCATCTGATCCAGATATTGCTGATAATTCTCCCGATGGGCTTCCAGCATTCTTTCAGCCCTTTCAATGATTTCCGAAGCGGCATCCGGATCACTTTTTACATTCCGGACAAAGACTTCCGCTTTCTGGATCTCTCCGCTTAAAAACCGGATCATCCTGATCTCGTAATCTTCTTCTTTTTTATCCTCCAGAGGCAATGCCGGAAGAGGGGGGAGAGCAGGGATGTCCATCTCTGTTTCCCCTAAACCATCGGCATTCCATTCGACTTCCTGGCGGATCCGCCGTTCGATATCAGAGGTGTTTCTGGAGCGGGCTAAAATCTCATCTCGTTTGGATCCTACAGCAAAGGCTGCAGCTGCTTCGCGCTGGTCTTTAGTCCCGTCTCCCTGCAGATCGCTCAGAGACACATCAATATCAAAATCCACGCCGGATTGCGGCGCTTTAGAAGGAGCCTTGGCTTTCGGAGTGGGTTTTTCGGGCATGGGGAGGGCTAAATATAGGTATCGGATATTAATTATAATAATTTTTCTGTTTTTGTCAATATATTCTTTATATAAAATTCACAATTAAGAATCCCGGTGTTTTTATGGTCCCTTTTTCTGCGAACGCTTTTTAAAGACCCAGCTGGCCCAGTTTTTCCCTGAAATCTGTCAGCGATCCGCTGTTTTCCACGATAAAATCCGGCTGGGGCGGCTCCGTTTGATTTTTCACCCGCATCTCATAGGTTTCCGGTGAAATGCCGTCCCGCCCCTGGATCCGCTTTCTCCTTAATGCCGGATCTGCCTTAATAAGCAGAATTTTTTCACAGCAGTCTTCCAGATCCGACTCCCTCCAAAGCGCCACTACGATCGCTATGTTGGACTGACGCCGGAAATGGCGGTGGATTTCGTTTTTGATACGCCTTTTCATATACGGATGGACGATCTGGTTCAGCTTAGAGAGGGCTTTTTCCGACTCCTCAGGCTCTGAAGCGCTGAAAACGATCTTCCCAAGCTTTACCCGGTTGATGGTATCGTCCTGATTCAGGATCCCTTCCCCGAATTCGCGTACAACCGCCTTCCAGACAGCCGTATACGGACGGTAAGAATGGTGAGCGATCTTATCCGCATCCAAAATCACCCACCCCCGCTGTTCAAAATAATGGGCGGCTGTGTGTTTTCCTGACCCGCTGATACCGGTTATTCCTAGAATCATATTTTCTTAATGACCAATGACCCGCTCTGCTCGCCCTTCGGGCCAATGACCAATTTTCTGAAATTTTTACTACATTAATTGGTCATTGGGAATTGGTCATTGGGAAATTGTTATTAAAATATTCTCAAATCTTTAAATGCTTCTTTAAAAGTCAGCATGGTGTTGCGGTACGTTTTTTCATCGATCTGGTAATTGATCTGGTGGGCGATGTTGTTGCGCACCTTGTGGGCGGCCCACACTTTGTTAACGTTTTTAAAAAGACGGCTGGCCTTTTTGAGCTTAGTGCCCAAATTTCCTTTATATCCAAAAAGATACAACGTGTGGTCGAGCAGTTTGTCCGCGTCCATAATAGCGTGCCGCATATCGCTCTGACGGATGATCTCTTTCCAGTTTTTCCGTATGTTAGCCTTATCCCTTTCCGAAATCTTACGCCGCATACGCCGGTACACGACATACAGGACAATCAGCACATCCACCGTTATAAAAACGGCTAGTATGATCAGAAAAATTTTCATTTTTGTGTTTGTTTTTGTTTTTTGGCTTCGGTATCAGACCTCAGCGGACGCGATCCTTCTATTTTTGAGAGGACCGCGTTTTTACTTTATGCCGCGGATATGATGCGAGACCATATCTGAAAGCAGACTTTTTAAGCTAGTCGAATCCTGCATGTTCCGATCATTCAGGTACTGGTCCTGAAACCGGGCCAGTGCCAACTCCGCCTTTTTGGGATTTGAAACGTTTTTGAGGTCAAAGTGGGACGCTGACATCACCCGGAGTGTCATGTTCCCGAAACGGAGGATCGTTCCCCAAAAACCTTTTATCTCGTAAGACGCGCCCTCAATGTCCTCAAAGCCCACCCGTGCCGATGTGTTGCTGAAAATGCCATGCCATTCAACGACGATCGTGCTCATATCGGTGATCAGCCACGCATCGCTCATCCAGTCGACCAAAACATATAAAAACCGCATGGTCGCTATAGCGGACCAGGCAAAGGCGATCCAGAAAAAAAGGCGTGAATTAAAACCGATCAGATACAAAGACCATGGCAGAACATAGCCAAAAAAAATGACCTCCAGCGTGGCTTTGACTATTTCAATCCAATGTTTATGCACCACATAGAGGATCTTCTCCCCTTTTTCCAGGTGCTTCTTAAAAATAAGCTTATCGATGATCATTTTTGTTTTTGTTCATATGAATTATTGCAAAAATAAAAAAACTTGTAAATAACTTAAATTCCGATTAAGCTTGGTACGCATTTCTGAAGACATGAACTATGCACAAAAACCCCTCTAAAAAGAGCGACGCGAAAAGACCCCTGAAAGAAATCGGGCTTTTTTTGGCAGACATTCTCTACAACGCGGTCATCATCATTGTCCTGGTCGTGCTGATCCGGACGTTTCTGATCTCCCCGTTCCGGGTCATCGGCTCCTCCATGGCCGATACCCTTAAAAACAATGAATTTATCCTGATCGATAAGCTGAATTATCATTTAGGAGGACCTGAACGGGGCGACACAGTGGTTTTCTTGCCCCCCATTACCAATAAATACCCCCATAAATTTGAAGAATCGATTGTTTTTGACGCTGCTGGCGAAGGAATTTTGCCGATTGCGGATTTAAAAACCGGAAAAAACGTTTTTTACTGCCAAAACCCCCTGGTCCAGACATTCTGGTTCTGCCAGGATCGGGTGGAAGAAAGGGATTTGGTCTATTACAGGCCTGTTGAAGAGTCAAAAGCCGATTCCCTTATCGACCGCAGCTGGAAACAGGCTGAAAAAAAAGTGGTGACCGGCGCAGACATCCAGGCGGGACAATTGACTTTCTGGGGGCAGCCAGGTCAGTCGTATCTGGTACGAATCTACAGTTCGGCCGGCCCTGAATATTTTGTAAAACGGATCATCGGTATTCCCGGCGATACCATCCGGATCGAAAACGGGCGTGTGTATTTAAAAACAGCGGACAGCGATGAATTCGCAGAACTGGAAGAAGTTTATTTAAACGATGAAAACGCCTTCAACACGTATTTTAAAAAAACGCCCGGCATGGGGGATTTTGTCGTTCCGGAGGGTTATTATTTTGTTTTAGGGGATAACCGCAGCCACAGCAATGACTCCCGTCATTGGTTTTCGCCTATCGATGAGCAGTATACGCCCTTCGTGGACAGGGAGAATATTAACGGAAAAGTCCTGATCGTCCTTTGGCCGCCTACTGATCTCCGGCTGATTCCTGCCGGGGTGCTTGAAAATTAGCAACAGCAACCATGTGAGCAACAGGATGACACGTATGATCAGAACTTTTGCTGTTGCGGCTGCTGTATGCTGTTGCTGAAAGTTAGTTTTCGGGGCAATTATTCTTGCTTTTTTGCTTAAAAAATGATAAAATATTAAGATAGTTAAGAAACCAATCATGGAAGAAACAAAACCATCCGGCACCAAGGGCACCGAAACCCCTCAGGAACATAGTGTCGCCAGTAAAAGCCAAAAAAATATGGATGAGCCGATCAAAATCAGCATCATCATCCCCACAAACGCCTACTTTATGTCAGGCTTAAGGGACTTTACGATGAATGTGGTCCGTAATATGACCGGTTTTTCAGAGCAATGGGCCTTCCGGTTCCAGTCGGTGGTCGACGAACTCGTCAACAACGCCATCGAATTCGGTTCTGCCCCAGGTATGGATGTAAAGATCACCTTTGTCAGCCGCAAAGGTAAAAGTATCGAGATCTATGTAACGGATTCCGGCACCGGCCCTTCTAAACGAACCGCCCAGGATATGACGGCTGTGATTGAGGAGAGAAAGCACATGGACCCCACTAAAATGACTTCGCTCCGCGGGCGGGGCCTGGCTCAGATCGTGGCCAACTGGACGGATGTCCTGGAATTTAAGGACAATCCCGAAGGCGGGCTGACGGTGCATGTGGTAAAATATTTAGAAGAAGGGGAACAATTATAAATTTTCAATTTTTAATCTTTCAATTTTTTCCTGAATCAAGTTTAGGATCTAACCTACAATAAAATGGCAGACGTACAAACCACTTTTCAAGACCTGGAGGCGAACGGCAAGGCGATAAAACTGATCAGTTTTGCCGGCCAGCTGGATGAAACCAATGTGGATGAAGAGGCAAAAAAAATCTATCAGGCGATCGATGAGATGCCTGAACCCAATCTGCTTCTGGATTTTTCTGAACTCGCTTATATGAATTCTAAGTCGATTGGCTATGTCACGGATTGGTACTCCCGCGCAAGCGCCAAAAACGGCAAGATCGCTATTGCCAATGCCCGCCCCAACATCCTGGATATTCTGAAGGTAGTGGGAATCACCCAGATCATCACGATCTATAAAACTGCAGAGGAAGCCAAGACCGCCTTTGGCGGTGCTTCCGCTGAAACACCTGTGAAGGCGCCGAAAGAACCTGTTGCGGTGGCGGCAGCCACTCCGTCCGCAGCCAAAGCACCAGCGGCTCCGGAAATCCCCCAGGAACCCACTCCACCCACTCCTCCTCCGGCTGTCTAATACCAAATGCTTATCAACCAAAACCCCGGTGTTGTTCATCGGGGTTTTTTGGTAGAATACCGAATAGACATCGGATTGACTTCGAATGGATATCGGATAGACTAGTCGATACGAAGTCAATCCGCAGTCGATACGAAGTCAATCCGAACCATGTCCAAGAAAAATATCTTCACCGGCTTACTCATCCTTATCGCCCTGTTTGTCTTTATTAAAAAAGATTTCCTCTTTCAGGAACTCCCGAACAAAATTTTCGGCCCTCACAGCTACAAGGCTGACACGCTCATGATTGTCTTAAATGCGGAAGCCACTGATATCTCTCCTTACAGCCTGAACCTTAATAATATGATACGGACGGCTAATGTTTATGAAGGGCTGGTCAAATTCGACAAAAACCTCCGTGTCATCCCCGGACTGGCGGTCTCGTGGGGGAATTTAGACCCTGTGACCTGGGAATTTAAACTAAGAAAGGAGGTCGTTTTCCAGGACGGAACGCCTTTTGACGCCCAAAGCGTCATCGACAGTTATAATGAATCCCAAAAAATAGGAGGAAGCCAGGTAAAAAGCGTCCTGAGCACCATCAGGGAAATCCAGAAAAAAGATGATTTTACCCTTAAGATCATCACCCAGAAACCTGACCCTCTCATCCTCTCCAAACTGACCAAATTCCATATCAACCGGCCGGACAACACGGGTACCGGACCTTATAAAATCCAGGAATGGGTAAAGGGGGATCACCTGATTCTTACGGCCTTTGAAAATTATTGGGGGCGCCATCCGGCCTACAGGACCGTGAATTACCGGGTGACCAAAAATAAAGAACAGCGTCAGACAGACTTTGAGCAGGGGCTGATCGACATCCTGGTGGCGGTCCCGCGGGACCAGGCGCTGGAGCTGCCGAAGGAACAAGTCAAGACCAGCTACAGCCTGGAGGTCAATTTTCTTATGTTCAAACTGGATGATCCCCTTCTTGCCGACCGGGACGTGAGGGAGGCGATCTTAACGATTTTTGATCCGGCTGAAATCGAAGCAATCGGGAATCATTTCGTCCGTCAGGTCTCCCAGTTTGTGGCTCCCGGGGTTTACGGATACAATCCCAATATCCCCATGGCTGAATTCAGCGAAGAAAAACGCGCCAAAGACCTATTCGGCGAACAGCGCAAAAAAATCACCCTGGATTACCTCACGACTTACCGGACTCTGGCCGATTACCTGAAAAACCAATTGCGGGAAGCCGGTTTTCTGGTCAAAGATAACCCCGTTTCCCCCACTGATCTTCTCCAGCGCATCAAAGATAACCAGTCTCAGATGTTCGTGATCGGCTGGCAGGCGGAAAACGGGGACGCGGGCGGTTTTCTGGATGATTTCATCCATAGTAAAGGGCAATACAACAACGGGCGGTATAAAAACGCCGTGGTAGACGCCCTGATTGAAAAAAGCCGTCAGGAACTCGACCCGCAGAAACGGCTGACCACTCTTCAAAAAATCATGGAGCTTATTCATAAAGACCTCATCGGTATCCCGCTGTTTGAGTCGTCGCGCCTGTACGCGGTTAAAAAAGGAGTTGAGTGGGAACCGCGGCTGGACGGACTCGTTCTTGCTACTGACGTCAAATAGTTAAGAGTTAAGAGTTAAGAGTTAAGAGTTAAGAGTTAAGAGTTAAGAGTCAGCTGAATTCTGAGTCCTGCTTTCTGAATCCTGACAAATAATATGTTGTACACATTAAAAATTTTATGATATGGTAAACTTTAGCGGTCAAATTTTCAGTTTTCAGTTTTCAATTAATAGAAATTTTGAAAATTTAAAATTTAAAATTTAAAATTTCGTAGCTATGTCCTCTCCGAAATATCAAAGTCCGAAAGGGGTCCACGATGTACTGCCGGACGACCATCTGTATTTTTCCTTTATTAAAAAGGTGGTCCGCCATCGCTGCCGTGAAGCCGGATTCCGCCGTATCAGCACTCCCCTGTTTGAGAATCTAGATGTGTTTGTGCACAGCCTGGGGGATTCCACGGATATTGTGGAAAAGGAGATGTTTACGTTTGAAAGCAGGGGCGGAAAAAGGCTCGCTCTAAGGCCTGAGGGAACGGCTGGCGTGGTGCGGGCTTACCTTGAGCATGGCATGCAGCAGCTTCCCCAGCCCGTGGAACTGTATTACATCGAACCGTTCTTCCGTTACAGTCGTCCCCAAAAAGGCCGTTACCGGCAATTCCATCAGTTCGGCTTTGAAGTCATCGGCGAATCCGATCCGGCCATTGACGCGCAGGTGATCTACCTTTCCCATAAGATCAATCAGGATCTGGGTGTGGCGGATCGGCTAAGTCTTCAGCTGAACACCATCGGATCTGCCGAGGACCGCCAGCGGTTCAGGGAAGATCTCATCAATTTTTATACCGGCAAGGAAAGAAGTTTGTGCGCGGACTGCCAGAAACGGATGCACCGGAACCCCCTGCGTTTACTCGACTGCAAAGAGGAGGACTGCCAGATCCTTGCTTCCATGGCGCCCAAATTTGAAAATGTGATGAGCAAAGAAAGCAAAGAGCATTATGAGCTGGTGAAGGAATTCCTGGATGAGCTGAAGGTTTCCTACGTAGAAAACCCCTACCTGGTACGGGGGCTCGATTATTACACCCACACCGTGTTTGAATTCTGGAGCCGGAAAGACGGCGCCCAGAACGCCACCGGGGGCGGCGGCCGTTATGATGGCCTTGTGGAGCTGTTCGGCGGCTCCTCCACTCCTGCCATAGGGTATGCCGCGGGGATGGAACGGACGATCGAATACATGAAAGAAGCCGGTATCCGCCCGCCCAACAAAGACCGTATCCATGTGTTTGTGGCCCAACTCGGCCATATCGCTAAAAAACGTTCCCTTTCTCTGCTCAACGAGATGCGTGAGCGAGGCATTAATGTCGTAGGGGCGACTGGAAAAGATTCCATCAAGTCCCAGATGAAAGTGGCCGACCGCCTGAAAGCCAAATACTCCCTGATCCTGGGGCAGATAGAAGTGCAGGAAGGCACCATCATCCTGCGCGACATGGATAAAGGAAGCCAGGAGACCTTGCCGATGGAAGGGGTTGTGGATGTGGTGGCCAAAAAGATCGGTGAGAACCGTCTGGATAAAAAACCGATGTGGGAGGAATAAATTCTGATAGGAGGCCTGCCCCGATAAACATCGGGGCGGAGACCTAATGGTTATTCCACTGGAACACGTATCCACTTGATCACAAGTGATTCTGTGATCCAGTAAAAAAAGTGATCCAACAATAAAAATAACCAATTAGGTCACCAATCAGCCCCCTATCAGGTCCCCAATAAGTAATATGAATAAAATCTATGGAATCGTCGGTCACCCGGTTGCCCATTCGCTCAGCCCGGCGATGCATAACGCGGCTATCCGGCACCTGAAAATAGACGCGGAATACCGTCTTTTTGACATCGATCCCGACCATCCGGATGATTTAGCGAATTTTTGTTATGAGACCGATCTCAATAACATCGGCGGATTCAGCGTGACCATGCCCTATAAAGAGGAGATCATGGCCTATATGGACCATTACGATCCTCTGGCCAAAATCGTGGGATCCGTGAACACAGTGGTGAATGAGAACAGCAAGCTCATCGGCTATAACACGGATGCCGCAGGGTCCATGCAGGCGCTCCGGAAAAAAACGGACATTTCCGGGAAAAAAGCCCTCGTTATGGGGGCAGGCGGAGCGGCTAAAGCCATTGTATACAGCCTGAAAGAATATGGAGCGGATGTGTTTATTTTTAACCGTACTCAGGAAAAAGCGGAGGCTCTGGCGGATGAATTTGACGTGGAGACCATTGAATTCCGCCAGATCCCTCAGGCCAATTTTGACATCATCGTGAATGCCACCCCTGTCGGCTCCCTGCCCCGTTGTGAGGAAACCCTGCTGAATGCCGGCCAGATTCCTTCTCATGCGGTGGTGATGGATCTTATTACCTGCCCGATTGAAACCCAGCTTCTGAAAGAGGCCGAAAAAGCTAGCGCTACCCCAATCAGTGGTGAACGGATGCTCCTGCATCAGGCTGTGGGGCAATTTGAACTATGGTTCGGCAAAAAAGCACCTGTGGAAGTAATGGAAAAGGCGTTGTATGAAGCACTGGAAAAACGACAGTCATAAAAACCTTGACCAACAGGAGTATACTATTAGTAAACTTTAATTTATTTTATGAAAGCGCAGCCGGAGGAGGAAATCGACTTATCGGAACTGGTTATCCGCGAGATGGAGCTGGACGACCTGTCAGCCGTCTTTTCCCTGGGGGAAAAACTTTTCACCGCGGAAAAATGGCCCAGCCTGTACCGCACGTGGGACGAATATGAAGTGGTCGGGTTTTTTGAATCAGACGGCGAATTCTGTTACGCGGCGGAACTGGACGGAAAAATCGTGGGATTTGCCCTGGGGACCATCATCACCAAGCGCAAAAACGCCTGGGTCTACGGGTATGTGGTCTGGCTGGGGGTGAAACCTAAACTAAAAGGAAAAGGAGTCGGCAAACGGCTTTTAAAACGGCTGACCGATGTGTTTATTAAACACGGCGTCCGGATGATGCTGGTCGACACGGATTCAGAAAACGAGCACGCCATCGGATTTTTCAGAAAAAACGGCTTCAGCAACGAAGTCGGTCATGTGTTTCTGACAAAAAATCTTCAAAGGAAGAAAAGGCGAAGGGTTAATTCCCTGTCACCGCCGACAAAAAAATCTCATTCCCATCTAAAGCGGTCTGGTATTGCGGATAAAGAATGAAAGCGGTTTTAGAAATGGGCGGATAGGTTTCGAGCACTTGCAGGTAGTCGGAGGTCTGCAGGGATTTTGAGAACGTGATGTTCTGTGCGCCGGCCTGTTTTTGGACAATAAAGCGGTAGGTATCAAATCCCTTGGCCGGATCCATGGGATTCAGCTCAAACGGCAGCCGGTAACTCAGTTTGACTGTCTGGCTTTCGCCAGCCGGCAACGGACCGAACGTGAAGGCAAATACTGTGTAGCCCAGATCTTCAAACGACTCCATGTCTTCAATATCTACCCCTTCCAGGGAGATCAGGCGGCTGCCCTTGGGCACATACACCCGCATATAATCCACATTATCCCCTTCCCCCTGGATGAACCGGAGGGTCTTTTCATGCAATTCTCCTGCCCCATACCGGCTGATCAGCTTCGCCCAGTACGCGAAATCTTCCTCCTGCCAGGTGTGGGCCTTCTGGATTGTGAGGTGGTCGGTCACTTCGCCCATGTGGCCGACTTCAGTATGATGAGTCAGATGGGTATTGATAAACGCGTCGCTTTTATTCCCGCCGATAGCGGTGGTGATGACGGAAAGATAATCCACATCCGGCTGGGCCGCGATCATCCCCCCGTCAAGATGTAAACGCTGGGCGAGCGCCTGGATTCCGGGGTCTGTGGAATAGACCTGTATATGCCGGCTCCCGATCAGATCAAGAGCGATCTCATTTAGCTGAGAAAAACTTTCCAGGCTTAAAAGCCGTTCTTTAAAAACCGGAATGAAGTCGATCAGCATCTGTTTAGGAGTGCCGGTTTTTGAAAGTTTGGCTTCAATATGATAGGAAAAAAGATCGTTGAAGTTCTCGGCACGGATGGCAAACGGAAATCCCGGCACCACGACTTCGCCCGTGAGCGCCAGCAGTTTTTCAGCCACGGTCTGGTCAATGGCGATCACCGTGTCTACCGTGGGGCCGCGGCTGTGTTCCAAAAACCACATGATCTGCCGGGCGGCGGTCGGGAAATCCGGGCTGTAATTGGCATCGCGCATATAAAGCCGGTCCGCCACCTGGTCGATACCCGGGGGCGGCGCAATCACCTCGCTCAGCTGGCCGTCGGTCTGATAGATATCTTCCACTTCTACCTTGCTGATCGCGCCGTCATTCACATCGATCAGCGCATAACTGCCGATAAACCCGCCGGTCGCCCGAAGCTCATGGTTATTCTGAAGAAGCACCAGATACCGATGGGGCATCGGATCGCCGAGAAGCGTGAGGGCGGTTTTAAAATTATCATTTACCTCCCGAAGGGCTGTGAGAAATAAGCCCGCATAACCCTGAGCTGTTTCCAGGGCCTGCCGAAGGTCGCTGGGGAGCGCTTCAGCATTCAGTGTCGTCAGGTTCTTCTGAATAAGGAGAGTCTCCGCCATGACCCGGTCTAACCGCTCCTTTTGCGCACCCACCAAGTCGGTTAAACGGAGCGATGAATCGTTGTGGAGATTCTGCTGAATAAAGACTGACGGGATGGCCCGCGAATCATTTAAAAGACTGCTCAGTTCCTGACCGATGCGGGAAACCGCCATGCCGCTCTGCAGTAATTTCTGGGCGGCATCCAGATACAGATCGGCCTTTAAATAATGGTTGGCCTGACCCGTTAAAAAGCGCATATTCCGATCCATTTCCTCAAACGCGGATCCCGCTCCTTCAAACAGTAATTCCGCCCGGCTAAAATCCTGGTTCACTAATGACTTTGCGCCTTCTTTCAGATTATCATAACCCGCAAAAGCGATATTTTTGTTTTCAGCCAGGAAATAACGGCCGCTCGTGTAAATCCCTGTGACCGTAAAAGCGATAAAAATGATGAACGCCACGGCAAAAAACCGGCCGAACCCGCTGGATGACCCTTTTTCCACCTTAGGAAGAATGGGCTCGGATGGATTTTTAGGAGGCCTTATGTCAAAAAATTCTCCCTCCAGGGGCTGGAACTGTACGGTCAATTTTTGCTTTTTAGGCGGTCGGCTCATACAAGTATTTTATCGGAAGGACCGTTTTAAAACAATAAGACATCCTCTTATTTTTGTCATTTCGAGCCTGCCGAGAAATCCCTTATAAATTACTGAGTAGAAAAGGGACTTCTCCACTTTGGTCGAAGTGACAAAAAATGCTATATTAAATTCATGAAATCCATTTACGATAAAATCTGGGAATCCGCCCTTAAAGCCATCCAGACCCGGATGATGAGCCGGGCAGACCTTACGCGCAAGCTCAGTCAGAAATATCCGGAGGAAGAAGGATATATTATTCAGATAATGGATGAGATGGGGCGGGTGGAACTGATAAATGACCGGCGATACGCGGAACAGCTCATCAGTCATCTGACTCAGCGGCCCATCGGGCGGCTTAAAATCATGGTGGAATTTAAAAAACGGGGGCTGGATGATGATTTAATCGAACCACTTCTGATGGCAGCCAATTATAATGAAGAAGCCATGTGCCGAAAGGCCCTGGAAGAAAAAGAAAAGACAGTCCATGAAACCGACCCGCGCAAACGCAAACAGAAACTGATGAATTTTTTGCGGAACCGGGGATTTAAGGATGCGGTGATCTATTCGACATTAAACCGTATACCGTAGAGACGCGATTAATCGCGTCTCTACGGTATAAACGCAAATTATTCCGCAAAAAATTCTTGCCATCCGTTCTGTCGGGAGTTATAATAAAAACACAATCAGATCCTAAGGTAATTTAGGATTTGGTTTTTTTTCTTAAAATAGATTAATCCTGACTTTAATCTTAAATCTTTAATCTTAAATCTTTAATCTAAAAGGTTATGAAAGAACAATTTATCGCAGCCGTGAACCAGATTTGCGCCGAAAAAAATATTTCTTATGAAAGTGTGATGGAAGCGGTCAAAGCCGCCCTAGCCACCGCCTATCGTAAAGACTTCGGCAATAAGGAGGAGGAAGTGGAGATCATCCTGAATGAAGGAGGGAATTTTGCTACCGTGCTCCTGATCAAGGAGGTGGTGGAAGAAATCGATAATCCCAATATCGAGATCTCGCTGGCTGAAGCCCAGAAGATGAAGAAAAACGTGAAAATCGGCGATGAGATCAAGATCGATGTCACTCCTCTGGAATACGGCCGGATCGCGGCTCAGGCCGCCAAACAGGTCATCCTCCAGCGCATTCAGGAGGCGGAACGCGAATCCCTGTATGAGATGTTCAAAAACCGCGAAAACGAACTGCTGTCCGCCCAAGTGATGCGTGTGGAAGGCGACAATGTATACATCAATATCGAAAATCACACGGTCCCCCTATCCGCGCGCGACCAGATCTCCGGCGAAAAGTACTACAATGGTAAGCGCATCAAGGTGTATTTAGATAAAGTGGTGCATACCAGCCGCGGGCCGGAACTGTCCATTTCCCGCACCCACCCCAACCTGGTGGTGCGTTTGCTTGAGATGGAGATCCCCGAAATCATCGAAGGGGATGTGGAGATCAAATCCATCGCCCGCGACGCCGGTGTACGGAGTAAGGTGGCTGTGTGGTCGGATGACGAAAAAATCGATCCTATCGGCGCCTGTATCGGTCAGAAAGGCGTGCGTATCCAGAGTGTGATGGAAGAACTAAACGGCGAGCGTGTGGATATTATCGAGTGGAGCAAAGACCCGCGTGAATTCATCGCCACTGCCCTTCAGCCCGCCAAGATCGCGGAGGTGATTATTGTGAATGCGGGCGAAGACCCGCGCGTGCGCAAACGGGCGGCTGTGTTTGTGGAAGAAGAGGAGCGTCCCATGGCCATCGGCAAAAAGGGCCAGAATGTGCGCCTCGCCTCTGATCTTACCGGCTATGAACTGGACCTTTACAACCTGGAACAGCTCCCGGCTTTTAAGGAAAAACTGAAAGAACTTTCTAAAACCAACCGCCGGATGGAAGACAAGGAGCTTGAAGAGGTGGCTGAAGCAGAAAAGGAAATCGAGGAGGCTGAAAAATCCATTGAAAAAGAAGAAGGGGGCGAGCCCGGCCACTGGGGGAAGCTTGGCAAGGCGATTGTGAACAAACTCGAAAAAGCCGGCTATCAAACCATCGAGGATCTAAAAGGAATGGATTTGAAAGCGCTCGAAGGGATTGAAGGGATCGGTAAAGCGAGCGCGGCAAAGATTTTGAAAGAAATCGAATAGTTTACGAATGGATATCGAATAGATTGCGAATGGATTCCGAATCGATTCGGTGTCAATTCGCGGTCAATTCGCAATCAATACGATATTATGAAAAAATTTCACCTACAAAAAACCCGACTGAAACCTTTTCACCTGTTCTATATCGGCTTTTTTGTCCTGTATTTCTGCACGCTTTATGCCCTTCTCTATCACATTAACGGTCTTCAGCCGTTTCAGGTCAACGTTCATTTCTTTTCGAATGTGATCGGGAGCATCAGTAAACGATTTTTAAGCGAGACTGCCCCGTACGCGCTACTTTTCTACCTGCTCTATTACACCAAAGCGGCATGGAAACGGGTTTTTCTGATCGCTTTATTCGAAATACTGTTTCTGATCAATATGATGGGGGTCGGGTTTTATTACGTGACCCGAAGCAATTTCCAGTTTTACATTCTGGAGGGGTTTAATTTTCATATTCTGCTGTCTTTTCTCACCCCTTTATTGACTTTAATAGTGGTACTGGTGCTGGCGATAATGGCTTTTCTGGCCATCGCGCTTTTTAAAATCCGCAATCATGATAAAAATTTCTGGCTGTTTAAAAAATGGCTTTTTACCGGACTGCTGGCTCTACTGGCCCTCTGGAGTCCGTTTATTTCCGTTTATTACAGCGGTCATAATTCCCTAGCGCATCCGGACAGAGTTGAAAAGGCGTTTTACCGCACCATTGCCCTGGAAGACTCGACATTGGCCGTTTTGGCACAAGAAATGTGGTTTCATTTCAACGACCATAACCGGCCCTATCAGCCCCTTACTGAAACAGAGGCGGATCAGATTAAAAAACTCAATCTTGATACCCAGCTCACCCAGACCTTCTCTGATCCCCCTAAAAAAATCGTCCTGATCGTCGTAGAGTCCCTGAACCAGAATTTCCTGTCCCGTTATAACAATGAGATTGCTGGCTCGACTCCTTATATAGACCAGCTCTTTGAAGCATACCCCCACATTGATAAATTCTACCCTTCTGGCCCTTTTACCCTCCAAGGAGTAAGTGCTATGCTCTGCGGCCATACCAACGCCCGAATGGTGCGCCAGGACGCAGATTACCAGTGCGCCCCGGAACTCATGGCAGGAGCAGGTTATCAAACCGAATTTATACGAGGCGCCTCTAAATATTATGTGGGTGAAAATATGCATTTTAAAAAATTCGGCTTTGATACGATCTTCGCCCGGGAAGACTTTGAAGAAAAATTTCCCGAATTCATAAAAACCCACCCCGACCTTTATAATGGCTGGGGCTACACGGATAATTTTGTTTTTGATGAAGCGGTTGAGCGCCTGAAACAAAGCGGACCTGATGAAAAGCTGTTTTTAACCCTGCTCACCGTCGACACCCATTCTCCGGGAGGGCGCTGTTATTACCCGAAAACCAAAAACGATCCGGAGGATAAACTGCTTTTTTCTATTGAATGCCTCGACCGTTATGTTGAGGCGTTTGTGGAAAACCTCAAAAAAGAAGGGCTTTTGAATGAAGATCTGGTCGTTTTGCTGACATCTGACCAGCTTTATCCCCTTTACAAATCCGTGCCCGGCAACGGGTTTCAGACTTCTTTTGTTCTGGAGCCTGCCCATATCCCCTTCCTGATGATAACGGCAAGGGATCTGAAACTGGAAGCTGAACAAGGGTCACATATTGATATCGCCAGCACGCTCCTCGATCTGGTTAATCTGGATATTCCCTCTTATTACATGGGAAAAAGTCTCATTTCAAACCCCTACGCAATTCCTATGGGACAGGATCGTCTGGATGGCTATATGGTGCTTCAAAACAAGTTCTTCCCCCTGTCTCTTTATCCGAAACCTTATAAAGAAGATACGAGGGATGGCCCCACCGCACTCCAGCTCCATGTTTCCCAGGCTTCAAATTCCGAAGAAGTGGAGGCGCTTATTGAACAAAGGGTTAAAGAATACCAGCAGGAACAAAACACAGATGAAGCCCTATTTAAATGGTATTACAACAAATATTTTAATCTGAACGGTAATTGACTTTAAACAAGTCATTTGGTTTAATGAATTCCTTTTTTGTATTTAAATGAACGTTTTTGTATGGGACGATATTTGGAATTTATAAAAACCTATCGGTTGTTACACCGTGATAGTCAAAAACGCATTTATTTTAAAGATGTGTGTTATTTTATAACGTGTAAAACGGAGGGAAATGTTTCTTTTTTCCGGGAAAGGATTTTTGCGGATTTATTTGTGGAAAATTTACGTTTATGCAAACGGTTGAAAGGATTTTTTTTATTTGGGTGGGTTTTGGTTTATGATCATTTCCATTTGTTGGTGCAACCGGATGACGAATTTAATATTTCGGAGGTGATGTTTTCCATCAAAAAACAATTTTCACATAATATAAATATAATTTTTGATTTTAATAAACCATACATACCGCATGAAGGCGCGCAATCGATTGCGCGCCTTCGGGAAAAATGGGGCAATAAAAAATATGAAAACGGATCATTAATCAAAATTACCAAACAATTTGATCGATATATTCAAAAATTAAAAAACCGATTCCACCAAAAATACCCCACCGACCATCCATTTCCCCCATTTCAATGGCAAAAATCCTTCCACGACCACATCATCCGCAATGACCATGATTTCGATTATCATATGGAATACATCCAATACAACCCCGTGAAACATGGTTTGCCGAATGGCTGGCCATACGTTTTTACCAACCCGGAATATGAGGATTTACTAGAGGAAAATTAAAACACCAAAAACCCTCCCGTGTTTCCGCGGGAAGGTTTTTTTATTTGATTCAGGTTTAAAATTCCTTTATGGAATCACAATATAAATTGTTTTCCGGGTGTTAGAATTTTCCTGGCTCACTGCCTCTTCACCCATTACATCCACATAAGTAGACGCGTTGCTTGCGGAATTAAATTCTCCAGGAGTACTCTCATCTGCTAAATAATTGGCCAACTGCCAGGTCTCCACATCGGAAGCCAGCACATAAGAAGCCTTATCGACACCACCTTGTTTCAGCGGTTTATAATAATATTCACCCTGACACCCTAAAGTCATCTGCTCCTTTGAAGGAGGTGCCGGAACTTTTTTACCTTTCAGATACTGAGCGATCTTCCAGGAAGTGGTAGTGGGGTTCGTCGCATCCGGATCCAGACATGGAGGATTATCCGCGGGCGGGTAAGTACCTTCATCCCCGTAATAGACTTCGAGAGCCTGGGAGATGTTATTAAGATCCGCCTTACGGGCGGTGTCGCGGGCGCGGGCTTGCGCACCCGTCAAGCGCGGGAGGATCGTACCCATCAAAATACCGAGGATCACAATGACGATCATCAGTTCAATGAGTGTGAAACCGCGCCGAAAAGCGTTTTTCTTGATCATTTTGTTTTTGTTTAAATGATAAAAGCTTGTTTTAAGTGTAACATGTACAATTTTTGTATGCAAGAGTTTTTTTACATAACGCAATAACTCTTTTTTAGGAGCCGGCGGTCGCCAGATCAGAAGACTGCAGAATCGGCAGCATGACCGCGATGACCAGAAAACCGACCGTGCCGCCCAAGATGACAATGATGATCGGCTCCATCAGGCGGGAAAGGTTCTTGACCATATCATCGAGTTCTTCCTCGTAAAAATCCGCCAACTTACCCGTGATCTGGTCCATTTGGGCGGTTTGTTCGGCCACATTGATCATGCCCACTACCATCGTAGGAAAAAGCGGGTCGTCTTTCATGTTCTCTCCCATCGTAATACCGCGCTTTACATCTTCGGAGATCAAACGGATACGTTTTTCGTAAATAGGGTTCCCGACACTGCCCGCCGTAATCTCAAGCGCTTTAACGATCGAAATACCGCTGTTGGTCAGCGTGCTGATACTTCGACAGAAACGGGCCAGCGCGGATTTTTTGATCAGATTGCCGAAAACCGGCAGGCGCATGGTGGCCTTGGTCCACAGTAAACGGCCGACCTTGGTCTTCTTCCACCACAGAAACAGGAAAACAAAAGCAACCAGGCTGATGAGCACCAAAAGGCCATTAGGGATGCCGGCGGTCTTGCCCACCATCCAGTCACTCGCATCCACTAAAAACTGGGTCATGGCCGGTAACTGCGAACCCAGGCTTTCGAACACCTCCTTGATCTTCGGCATCACAAAAGTCATGACCGCGTACATGGCGCCAATAAGGATGACGATGATCGTTACCGGGTAAATCATGGCGCCTTTGATCTTTTTATTGAGCTGGGTGGATTTTTCCGTTTCGCTGGCGATCTGCAGTAAGGCCTGGTTCAGACGGCCGGTTGCCTCCCCGGATTCCACCATACCGATCTGCGCCGCATTAAAGTATTTATCATGAGCGCTCAGGGCTTCGGAGAAACTGGCCCCGCTTTCAATGCGCATCGTCAGATCCTCGATGATCTGCTTAAAATGCACGTTTTCGATCTGTTCCGTGAGGATGCGGAGGGATTTGGTAATAGAAATTCCCGCGTTGATCATCGTCGCCATCAGACGGAAAAAACTGACTTTATCTTCATCTTTAATCGCGCTGAAACGGGCCAGGTACGCGTTCAGGCGGCCTATCACGCCCATAGGACGTTTTCCATGCGCTTCCGGCGCTTTTGTCTTTACTGCCTCTTCTTTGCCCGCAGCGGCTCCGATATGTAAGGTGGCTGGACTCATGAGCTAGTTAAGAGTTGAGAGTTAATAGTTAAAAATTTATTGAACTACACGATAAACTTCTTCTATAGGAATATCCCCCTGAAGAGCTTTGATGTAGCCGTCCTGTTTTAAAGTGATCATGCCGTTTTTTTTGGCCTGATCCATCAATGCCGAATCTGTGGCGTTTTTTAAAATCAGTTCGCCGATATCGCGGTCCATCTCCATGATCTCAAAAATACCCATTCGCCCCTTACTCCCTGTGCCGCCGCATTTGTCACATCCTTTTCCGCGGGCCAGCTGGGGGTTTTCCAGAAGTTTGGGGTCCATATAACCCTCGCGCACGTCCGCTAATTCCTTTTTAATCTCAGTCAGCAATACTCCTTCAGGGGCATAGAGTTCTTTACAGTCAGAACAAACCCGCCGCACCAGACGCTGGGCAATGATCCCGCGGATGGCGGAAGCCGTTAAATAGCCGGGCAGGCCCATATCCGAGATACGGGTCAGCGTGCCCACCGCGCTGTTGGTATGGACGGTCGACAGCACCAGGTGGCCTGTCAAAGCGGCACGGATCGCGATCTCGATGGTTTCCTGGTCGCGGATCTCCCCCACCATGATGATATCCGGGTCCTGGCGCAGGGCCGTGCGAAGGCCGGAGGCAAAATCATAATCGATCTCGGGTTTGACCTGGCTCTGGCTCAGCCCGTCCATCTGATACTCGACAGGATCTTCAAAAGTCATGATATTCACACCAATGACGTTCAGGCGGCTCAGGGTGGAATAAAGGGTGTTTGTCTTTCCGGAACCCGTCGGACCGGTCACCAGGATCACTCCGTTGGGGAGCTTAAGGAACCGCTCCATCTTTTTCATATTTTCCCCTTGGATGCCGAGGTTCGGCAGATCGGGAATGGTTTTGGATTTATCCTGGATACGGCTGACGATCTTTTCCCCGTTCACCGTGGGCAGGGTGGACACACGAAGGTCCAGTTCCTTGCCGTCTTCCGTGGTGATCTGCATACGGCCGTCCTGCGGGATGCGCTGTTCATCGATCTTAAGGCCGGACATGATCTTAACACGGGAGACTACGGCCGGATGGATATTGGAAGGATATTCGATGATCAGCCGGAGGACACCATCCACACGGAAACGGATGCGGACAATATTTTCCAAAGGTTCAATATGGATATCACTCGCGCCGATACTGGTGGCATAGGTGATCATATGCAAAACGATCTGGGGGATGTTCCCGGCGATAATGGAGTTCTGCAGAGCTTCCATCATGCCATTGGCTGACACGTCACCATTCCCCGCTGGTTTGGCCGGCGCTTCCTCCTTACCATTGTCAGAATTGGCCACCACCGCTTTGGGAGGCGGCGGAGGTTCAGAGGCCTGCGGAACAACAGGTTCCATCACGGTTGCTGAAGTCTGGCCAGCGGCCGGCGCTGCAGCGGTTTCAGCTGCAGAAGGGTCCGCAAGCGGTACCGGCGGTGTTTCGATTTGGATATCGGCCATTTAAAAATTAGCGTGAATAGGCTTTGAGCTCTACATTAAAATCCACTCCCTGATCTTTTCCTTCTTTATCCACCCCGCGATAATTGAGCGAGACATTAGAGATTTCCATCAGGCGGATGTGGTCGGGACTTTCCGGACTGATGCCGCCGGACAGATTGATCAGTCCTAAAAAACGGTCAAAATTCGTAGTACTGGCATGGATGGAGGTGCTGAACGGGAGAACAGTGTATCCGTCTTCCTTCACCGGCTCCCTGAAAGTGATCGAGGTAAACTCAAACGGAGGGTAAACGGTGTTTAAATGGGTGGCAAAATTTTCCATCAGGCGGATCACGCCGAGCTTATCCGTCTCTTCCGGCAGCACAGTGCTGATGATGGCCTGTTCTTCCCTGAAGGTGGCGTCGTAAGCGGCCTTATGCGCGTCACGTTCTTCTTCCAGATTGGCAATCGTCACTTCCTTATCTTCGATATCCTCCTGAAGCGCCGCGTAGGTATTCGAGAAATCCAGATACGCCGGCACCTGATCATAAAGGAAAAAGAAAGAATAAAGCCCAAGGGCGACCACGGAAATCCCCAGCTGGATATACCCTTTGATCTGATTCTTTTTTTTCAGTTCAGTGGCCTTATCCATCCGTTTGGTTCCTAAGGGGGTGGAAAAAATATTGGAAAGGGATTTTTTCGGAGCCGCATCGGGCGTTTCCTTTGGTGTCGTTGGGTTAGCAGGTTCCATGCGTTTAAATTATAGATTTATAATAAGGAGGGATTACTTTTTTTTCTTACCGTCTTCAAGAGGTTTTGTGTAAAGGGTGAGTGAGAAGTTGGAGATATAACGGCCGGTTGTCTTACTGTATGTCTTGGAGAAAGACGTAAAATCTTTCAGCCCGTAAAAATACGGCTCCCGTTCGTCATTCGGATCATTTTTGTCTTTCGGAAAATAGCGGAAGGCTTCCTCTAATTCCGCGAGTTTTGTGAGGTTTTTTCCCAGGGGGTCGCTTAACGTAGCGCTGACCCGAAGCTCGCCGCGTTCCACATCATAGGCGTAATTGTTATACTGAACGTACTGGGAAAGCGGATTTTTTTCGTAAACAGATTCCGTGACCTCATTCAGTTTCTTGATCAGGTCCGGCCAATCCAGGCGGTTTTCAACAATATTCTGGACCACTTCTTTATTTTTATCGGTATACCCCTCCTGATACTCTTTGATCTCCTTGCTGACCTTTTTTTCGTCTTTGTCCAGGCCTTCCAATTCCTGGGCGGCGGCGTATAAACGGCTCGCGTTGTTTTCTTCAATGCCGATCAGCGATAAAACCCGGTTTTCCGTATCGATGTTCTGGGCGTAAAAGAAACCGGCGCTGATCAGGATAAACGCCACACTGAATTCCAGAAATACAGTGGTGAACCTGACAAAATGATCCGCGTACAGATCAGGCTTCTTTTTAGCTTTCTGCTCCGCCTTTTTTCCTTCTTCGGTCTTAGAAACAATCGTGTCGATGATGGATTTTCCGGACGCTTCTTTCTGTGAAACCGCTTTCTTTTCACCGAATAATTTAGTAAAAATATTTCCCTTTTCCCCTTCGGTCTTTCCGGCGGACTCAGCGGCCGGTTCCGGGAAGACAGATTTCTGCGCCATTCCTAACGGTACAGGAACGGCCGCCGGCTTTGGCATTTCCGTTTTTTCCACCGCCTTAACCACTTCTTTCCGGGGAACCGCGACAATCGGCTTGGGCGGAGGAGTGAATGCGGCCGGGGTGACCGGTTTTTGGGACGGGGACGGCGGAACAACAGGAGCGACGGGGGGGTTAACAACCGGCACAACCGAAGGCCCGGCTTTAGCGGGCATTGGTTTAACCGGTTCTGCCACAGGCTTTGCTTCCATTTTTTTCACAACCGGTTTTTTCTCCGCCTCTTTTTTGATCTCCGGGGTTTTTTCGGGAGCCTTTTGTTTTTTCGCAAAAAGTCTGGCAAAAAATCCGGGTTTTTTGGCTATTTCTTTTTTAGCTTCCGGTGCCTTTTGAGCCGCTTTCGCTTTTTCGAGAGCTTTAAGGGCGGTTTTATTTTTTGTATCCGTTTTCAGAAGTTCGTCTGCTTTTTCTTCCGCCTTTTTCCATTCCTCATTTTTCAGAGCGCTTTTCAGCTCTTTGGTCAGCCCGTTGACCTTTTCTTTCTTCGCGCTGGCTTCCAATCTGGCTTTCTCTTTGTCTAGCTGGGCCTGCGCTTTAACAATGGTCTTGCTCTTTGGTTCGAGCGCCCTGATTTCTTCCATCAGCCGTTTCACCTCTGATTCATTTTTATCTTTTAACGCCTGTTTCATCTCGGACTCCAGGGAGCTGATTTTTTCTTTTTTAATTTTTTCAGGATCAGGTTTGACTGGTTCTTTTTTTACTTCTTTTTTGACGGCCTCCTTTTTCTGAGGCGTTTCCTGAACTTTTTTATCAGAGCCAAGGGGGGCTTTTTCTGCTTCTGCTTTTTTACTAAACAAACGGGCAAAAAATCCGGACTTTTCTGTCTTTTTTATTTCGTGGCCTTCTTTTTTCTCCTCAGTTTTCATAGAGACAGGAGAAGATACTTCCTGAATTTTTGTCTCAACCGGCTTTGTCTCGGTCTTTATCTCTGGCTTCGGAGCTTCCGGTTTCACCAAAACAACAGGGGCGGGAGAAACTGCTGGCGCCGGTTTTTCAGGTTCTTTAACGGGTGCAGAGGTTACCCCCCCACCGGCCGAAACGGCCTGAGGCTGGGTTTTATCTGCTTTTTTGATTGCCTTAAGGGCGAAACGACTGCCTTTATCCAAACCCAGCAATTCATTTGCCCTGGCGCGCACATCATTCCATTTGTCCATTTTCATCAGCATTTTAATCTCGATCTCGAGTGCCTTGATCTTCCCCTTGTTCTCTTCGCGCACTAACATCGCCCTTGCCTCGTCGATCTGGCCTTCGATCTTACGTACTACCTTGTTTTCCGGATCTACTTTTTTGACCTCCGCGGCGATCTGTTCGATAGCCGGCAGATTACCCACCTTGAACGCCTGCCTGATCTGCACTTCCCATACTTTGATCTTTTCTTTATTGGCTTTTTTCAGCGCGTCGGTTTCCGCCTTTTGCGTTTTTTCCAAAAGCCGTTCCGCCAAATGACTGGTCGGCTCTAACGTTTTTAAATCAGCAGCCAGTTTTTTGACATCTTCAAACCGCTCTTCTTTGTAAGCGTTTTTCAGGTCGATTTCGAGCTGTTTTATCTTTGCCGGATCTGCAGAGGGGTTTTGGATTTTATTTTCGTCGGCCATCCGTTTTTTGTTTTAGAAAGAAATTTATCTATACATTATAGCAAATTTTAGAGCAGAGCGCAAGGGTTTAACCTAACAATTATGGAATTCTGCCTTATTCCGCTATACCTGAGAAAAATTGGGATAGAAAAATTTGAAAAAAATAAGTTTTTTTGTGCTGTTATGATGCGGCCCTGGAATAGTGAGGGTGTTTAAAAATTAAAGAAAAAACGGATGGTATTTCTGCAATTTTTTTAGATTTTCTTCAAATTTTTTCACATTTTTCTTTTTTGCATCCAAAAATTAGTGTCTGTATTGCCTTGAAACACGTAAGCGTGTTAATTTTAAAGGCGTATCATAACCATGGAGATTTAAAATGGATTTAAAAACCGACCTCACCGCGCTTTTTTCCGCCATTGATAAAGATCTCCAGTATCTTTGACTCCTTAGAGGCCGGTAAGAAACGAAAAAAGGCGGAAGATAAGTCGAGCCAGGAGGGTTTTTGGAATGACCGTAAAAAAGCGGAACAGGTTTTAAAGGAACTGAAATACTGGACGAATTTAAGCGATCAGTGGGAAGACATCCGCAAAAAACGCACGGATCTGGAAGAATTGTCTGACATGATAGATGAGAATAAGCCGAAAGAAGCGGAGGATTTTCAGCAGGAGGCAGAAAGCTTGAAGTCAGCCCACCAGAAAGCGCATATTGAATTGTTTTTAAGCGGCCCTTATGACAAAAATGACGCCATTTTGATCCTTTCCGCCGGCACGGGCGGTGTGGACGCGCAGGACTGGACGGAAATGCTGATGAGGATGTACTTACGCTACGCGGAAAACCATGGTTTTACCGCCGCTGTGCATGAAAAAACAATGGGGGCTGAAGCGGGCATTAAAAGTGCCACTATTGAAATCAAAGGGATATTGGCCTACGGTTACCTGAAAGCTGAACATGGCGTCCACCGGCTGGTGCGCCTTTCGCCCTTTAATGCAAAAAACCTCCGGCAGACTTCATTCGCCCTGGTTGAAGTGCTGCCCGTGCTTTCTGAAGAAGAAGGTGTTGAAATCAATGAAAAAGACTTGAGGATCGACACCTTCCGCGCCAGCGGAGCGGGCGGCCAGCATGTGAACACCACCGATTCAGCGGTCCGCATCACCCATCTGCCCACAGGACTTGTTGTCACCTCTCAAAATGAGCGCTCGCAAGCCCAGAATAAAGCGCAGGCCCTTTCGGTCCTCAGGGCTAAATTGATGCAGAGAATGCGGGAAGAAAAAAAAGAGCGCGTGGAAGAACTGAAAGGGGGTTATAAAGAAGCCGCCTGGGGCAACCAGATCCGCTCTTACGTTTTCCAGCCTTATACCATGGTTAAAGATCATCGGACCAATGCCGAAACGAGCCAGGTCGATAAGGTGATGGATGGCGACATCGATTTATTTATCGAAGCATATTTGTTACAATCCAAAACACAATAATCAAAGCCTATGACGCTCGTCATCGAAACAGGACAGGACAATCAGATCCTCCGCAGAAAATCGGAACCCATCAAGACAATCGATAAAAAGATCCTCAGGCTGCTGAAGGAAATGGAAAAAAGTATGAAAGAAGAAAAAGGGGTCGGGTTGGCAGCTCCTCAGGTCGGCCGGAACGTCCGCATGATCCTGGTGCTTTTAAACAATAAAAACCTAATCCCGATGATCAATCCGGAAATCATCGACCATTCGGATAAAACGGAAGTCGGTGAAGAAGGATGTCTGAGCCTGCCGGGCATTTGGGGAAACGTGGAGCGTTATCATGAAATCACAGTAAAATACCTGGATGAAAAAGGCACGGATCGAATCCTGAAACTGGAAGGCTTTAACGCCCGCGTGGTCCAGCATGAGATCGACCATTTAAACGGGATCCTTTTTACGGATTATCTGGACGCTGAAGACAGCCTCCTGAACGTGATGAATCAGCGGGAAACAGAACGGCTGTAAATGAATTTGCAAACAGGCTTTTTTTAAAGTAAAATCCTTACGCGTTATGCTTAGGTAATTATGTTTTGCCCAGGTGGTGGAATTGGTAGACACGCAGCGTTCAGGGCGCTGTGCTCTCCGGAGCGTGGAGGTTCAAATCCTCTCCTGGGCACCATCGCAAAATTCCGACGGGCCCGGGTGGTGGAACTGGTAGACACGCTAGCCTTAGGAGCTAGTACCGTAAGGTGTGAAGGTTCGAGTCCTTTCCCGGGCACCACCGGGACTATTTTTGCTTAACTCCTGAATTTGTTATAATCAATCTGGATTTAATACAATATGACCATGCAATTCAAAAAACCATTCATTATTGCCCTGCTATCCATTTTTCTGATCCCAACGCTCGCTTTCGCCCTGAATTTTGAAGCGGGCGAGGAGATCCTTTCGACGGAGACCATCAACGACGACTATTACGGCGCGGGCGGGACGATCCAGATGGAATCGAATGTAAACGGCGACCTGATTCTGGGGGGCGGACGAATAATGGTGAATTCGGTGGTCTCGCAGGACCTGATGCTGGGCGGAGGAGAAATAACGATAAAAGGAGAAGTAAGAGATGACGCGCGCGTGGTAGGAGGAAATATTATGATGAACGCACTCGTTAAAGACGATCTGATTATCGCCGGAGGGAATATTGAACTTGGGGAAAGCGGATTTGTTGGGAGTGATGTAACGGTGGCGGGCGGGAATGTCGTCATTAACGGCCAGATAAACGGCAATCTGCAGGGGACCGCCTCTAATCTGTATATCAACAGCATTATCAAAGGGAATGTGGCACTTGTCAGTGTGAAACAGCTGACCTTCGGCCCCAACGGCAAAGTGATGGGGAATCTGCTTTACCGCTCCCCCGCCCCCAGCAAAACCGTGAATGAAGAAACGGTCATGGGAGTCGTTGATTACAAACCCACCGAATTTGCCGTAACTAATCAGGATTTCAGAACGATTGTCTCAAGCGTGATAGCAGGCCTTTCTGTTTTCAGTTTCCTCTCGCTTCTTCTGGCAGGCCTGATCGTATTGGCACTCTTCCGTTTTTATATGCCAAACGCGGTTCAGACGGTTTACCAAAAGCCAATGGCAAGTGTGGGGATCGGTTTTCTGGTGTTGATTCTGACGCCTATCATTGCCGTTCTTTTTCTGATCACCGGCATCGGCTGGGTATTCTTTTTCATCTTGATGGCCCTTTGGCTCATCGCCCTCTTTTTCGCGAAACTTATAGCCACTCTGATGATCGGTATGAAACTGATCCGGCTGACCGATAAAAGTGGGTTTTTAAGAGTTTTTGGTTCTTTTTCTTTGGGCGCGCTTATCTATGTACTTTTAACGCTCATCCCCATCGTCGGTTGGATCATTAAATTCGCCCTGGTGCTGATGGGGCTCGGTGGAATGGCTTTGTATGAGGCTGGATTGTTTAAAGATCTGAGGAAGAAAAAATTAGTCTAAATTTATGAGTTACGCCATCGATACCCACTGCCACCTGGATTTTATTCCAAGGCGGATGCAGGCCGCCGTCATCAAACGGGCGCTTTCGGCCAATATAAAAAAAATAATCACCGTTGCCTGCAATCTGGAGCAGGTGGGGAAATGCCTTCCTCTCACTGATGAGCATGATTTTATCTGGACGACCGCCGGCATCCATCCGACTGATCTTGGCGATAATATTGAACGGGATCTGGAACAGGTTTATGAATATGCCAAAAACGAAAAAAAAATCGTAGGCATCGGTGAGATCGGATTGGATTATTACCATGACCGCTTTCCTCATGCAGACCAGATAGCTTATTTGATCGGCCAGCTCAATATTGCCAGGCAATTGAAAAAACCTGCTATCCTCCATTGCCGGGCGGGCAAGTTCGCTGGCGAAAATTCAAGGGTTTTTCCCGATATGCTGAAAGCCCTGAAGGAAACCAAATGCGTTAACGGAGTGATGCACTGCTTCAGCGGAAGTTACGAGGAAGCCTTTAAATTTCTGGATCTGGGGCTGATGATCTCTTTCACCGGCATCATCACGTATGACCGGAATGAAGAGCTTCGGCGGATCATTAAAGACATGCCCGCAAACCGCCTGATGATCGAAACGGACGCCCCTTTCCTGCCGCCTAAAAAATACAAGGGGAAAAAGAATGAGCCGGCTTTTGTGATGGAGGTGGCAAAAACGATTGCAGAGGTGCGGAAGATGAAGGTGGATGAAGTTTTGGAAGTTACGACGAAAAATGCGGAAAGGTTTTTTAGGATTTAAGGTATCGTGGTCATTCTTTTTGTCATTTCGAGCCTGTCGAGAAATCCCTTATTTAATGCCAATCAGCCGCCAAATCTTTCCAGGATGGATTGATAGATTTGATTAAATCCTGCTTTTTTTCGCGTCGCCATTTTTTGATTTGTTTCTCCCGATCAATCGCATTAAATACATACTGATGGTCCTCAAAATAAACCAATTTATGACATTAATACTTTTTGGTAAACCCATCGATTAAATCATTTTTATGTTCATAAACTCTTCCTTCAATACAATTCGTAAAACCAACATACAAAGTCCCGCTTTCACTGGCCATTATGTAAACATAAAATTCATAATTTCTACGCATAATCACCAATTACATTAAGGGATTCCTCCGCTTCGGTCGGAATGACAAAAAAGACGATAAATTTTAATTAAAATACATCTTCACCGCCTCCTCCACCGACCTCACCTGCTTGGCGGACAAAATCTGTTTAAATCCTAATTTCTCCGCTTCTTTCAGCCGCTTTTCCATCTGTGTCACATTCCGCACTTCGCCGGATAAACCGATTTCACCCATCACCGCCAGATCGGGAGGGAGGGGTTTTTTGAGCTTGGAACTGGCTACCGCCATTGCAATTGCCAGATCCACGGCCGGCTCCGAAAGCCGGAGGCCGCCGACCACGTTTACGAACACATCAGTGTTATCGAGCTTGATTTTGGCATACCGTTCCAGCACGGCCAGCACGATATTCAAACGGTTCATATCCACCCCACTGGCGGTGCGCTTGGGATAGCCGAAATGTGTGTATGAGGTGAGCGCCTGCACCTCGACCAGAAACGTGCGTGTGCCTTCCAGAACCAGCACGATGACGGAGCCGATGGGATTTTCCGCCCGGCCTTCCAAAAATAAAGCAGACGGGTTTTTGACTTCGATCAATCCCCTTTCCTTCATGGCGAATACCCCCACCTCATCCACCGCCCCGAAACGGTTTTTCGTGGTGCGGAGCAGGCGGAACTGGTGGAAGCGGTCGCCCTCCAGAAATAAAACCGTATCGACCAGATGTGTGAGAACCTGCGGACCGGCCAAATTGCCCTCTTTGTTCACATGGCCGATAAGCAAAATGGGGATATTCTGGCTTTTAGCCACCTGCATAAGCTGTTCGGTAACGTAACGGACTTGCGAGATTGAGCCAGCCTGACTGGCTAACTCCTCGCTGACCATTACCTGAACCGAATCGACCACCACAAAACCAGGTTTTTCGGATTGAATGGTGGCCAGAATGGATTCCAGAGAATTAAGATTCAATACACTGATCGGATTTTTGGCTCCCAGGCGATTGGCGCGGTCTGTGATCTGATCAACCGACTCTTCTCCGGAAAAATAAAGTACCTTCTGCCCTATTCCTGCCATACAATCACAGATCTGGAGTGTTAGCGTAGACTTTCCAATCCCTGGATCACCGGCCAAAAGGACTACTGAATCCGACATAAAACCCCCGCCCACCACACGATCGAATTCGACTATTTGTGTGAATAATCTCTGATTCTTTTTAGATGTATGCCTGATCGTAATCGTCGGTTTTACCGCCACGGATGAGATGATTTTATCCTTTTTCCCAATATTAACCACATCCTCCACCAGACTATTCCAGCTGCCGCACCCCAGACATTGCCCGCCCCATTTGGGGCTTTCTGCGCCACATTGGGAGCAGATGTAAATGGTTTTGAGTTTCATTTTTTATTTAGTTAAGAGTTAAAAATTAAGAGTTAAGAGTTTTTCTTTTTAATGTAAGTAAGATCGAGCTAATGATTTTTATCAATTCCCTACAATCAGACAATAATTTCTCACTATCATTCTTGTTTAGGATATCTGTGTCTCTTAATAGCCTTATCCAATAATTAGTTTCACGAGCTTCCTTATTAGCTATTGATAGTTTTGCAATGAAATCTTTTTTAGATTGTCCGCCTAAAGCTTCTTCAATATTTGCACCAATTGATGTACCACTTCTTAACAATTGTCTTGCCAGTACAAATTCTTTCTTTTGGAAATTTATAATTTTATAAAACTTTATTATTTTGATGGCAAAGTTATAACTTTTTTCCTGCACAATACTCTTCTTCATAATTAAAACTCTTAATTTTTAACTCTTAACTCATAACTCATCAAAAAGTATAGTAAACATTTGTTCACCTCGTCAATACCTTTTTCAGGATTAAAGTTATTCAGTATCCCCTTCTTTATAACCGGGGTAAGAGGGTAATTGGTTATGAAGGGTAGTTAATATATATACTTAATAACTAATCACTTAATAAGACGGCGGGGTTTTGCTATAATCAGGCCAGTTTAAAATAAAAGCCATGGATGAAAAAGAAAAACACCTTCAAAGAGGCCGGAGGGATTATTTATTTAAGCTGATGACCAGCTCCTACGCGGAGCAGGAATTTGATTTCAGCACGTATCAGTTCAACCACGTATTCATTGTATTCGGTTACACCGGCAGCGGAAAAGACGCGGTGATCGACGGTTTTTTGCAGCAAAACCGGACTTATCCGTTTTCCCGATTCGTCCGTACACTGACCCGCCCGAAACGACCGGGGGAGAATGAGGTGTTAAGCGGCTATTTTGTGGAAAAGGACCTTTTTGAGCATCTGAAAGAGCGAGAACGGTTTTTTTATCATTACGAAAAATACGACGGGGATGAATTCGGTTACGATTCAGTCCATCTTATTTTCCTGATCTCGAAAGGGAATGTGATCATGATCGGTGGCGGGGAGCAGAACCTTCCCGGTCTGATGCGGGGGGTCAAATCTGTTTTTGATAACATCCCGATCACAACCGTTTTTATCAACCGCCCCAAAGAAGACATCATCACCGGCATCCAAAAACGCGGAGGAGATCCGGCACAAGTCGAAAAACGCATACAGTTCATTGAAAATGAGTGGAAAGACCGCCCGCTGGCCCACTTTGACTATTTTATATGGGCGGAAAATCTGCCCGAAGGGATTGACGCGTTCAGGCAGATGGCTGAAGAGAAGCTAGGGCCTCCGAAAGCCACTTAAGCTGACCGGCCGGATGTTCCGTTAAAATCTTCCGCACGTTCTCTGAAAGAAGCGGCAGGGATTTTTCAAGCGGCCGGCAAAACTGGCTCACCAATCCTGCGAAAAAAGCGTAATCAAAATCCTTACCTGCTACCATGATCTTCCAAACATCATATAAATCGTACTTCCCAAGCTCCTCCCCACGTCCGGCCAGCAGTTTGATGAGAACGAGAAGCTCTTTCGGAATCAGATAAAGGGTCTGGCCGTTTATATTAAATATTTTTCTTTTCCCAAGAATGTCATCCGTTAAATAAACCGTGTAAGATTCGGGATGCCCAGCCGGCTGAATAACCGACTCGGCAATAAGATCGTACGCCTCATTTCCTTCTGAAAATGTGGCCTTCAGGGAATGAAAAATGGGCTTTTCCCGATGGTATTCGAAACGCACTTTTAGTATGTTTTCAATTTCCGGAACAGCTGTTTTCGGCAATTCAAAATCGATGTCTTTTGAAAATGGCCTGTCGGAACCATACAGAAAGGCGGCGCTTCCTCCGGTAAGCAAAATCTGATTATGAATCGATTCGGGCAAATGCTTCTCAAAAACAGTGATACCAGCAATGATTTCTTTTTTTATCCTGTCTTCCATAAATATAAATTTAACAGGCGTATTATATCATTCCGCGCTTTGGTTGTAACCGCCTCTCTTTCTGCTATAATGACGACACACTCTAACCATCAAAATCATGCCTCAATTTCCACCAATACCCCGCTTTCCGCAATTTCAGATGAAGGGGAAGAATTTAATCGGCATCGCGATTGCCATCGTTGTCTTTTTAATCATTTTAGACGGGCTTGTCTCGGTTCCTCCGGGGCATGTGGGGATAATTTATGACCGCGGGCGCGGGGTGCTTGCAAAAGAACTGCCCGAAGGTCTGCACCTTAAAATCCCCTTCTGGCAGGTTTCGTACCTGATGGACGTACGCACCCAGGAATACACCATGAGCGTATCGCCCGGTGAAGGGGCGATTTACAGCGATGACAGCATGACTGCGCCGACGGCAGATGGCCAGACGGTCAAGGTGGATGCCACGGTGCTTTTTCATGTGGACCGTGACAAAGCCGCAGAGCTTTTCCAGAGCGTGGGGCCGGATTATATCCAGAAGATCGTCCGCACCATCTCCCGCAGCCAGATCCGCGCCGTGATCGCCAATTACAGCGCCATCGACGTCTATGCCAAAAAACGTGCCGAAGCGGAGGTTAAAATCAATGAAGTGATTAAAAAACTTTTTGCCGAAAAAGATATTATACTGGAAAGCGTCCTTTTACGTCATATCGCCTTCTCTCCCGAATACGCCAGCGCCATTGAAGAGAAGCAAGTAGCGGAACAAAAGATCCAGAAAGCAGAGTTCCAACGGCTGGAGGCGGAAAAGCTGAAGGAAAAGAAGATCATTGAAGCGGAAGCGGACGCCGAGGCCATTCGTTTAAAAGGTGAGACCCTGCGGGCGAACCCGCAAGTCATCCAGTATGAATTTGTTCAGAAAATGGCGCCCGATATCAACTGGGGTGTTCTGCCGGATGATATCCTTCCGATGCTTAACCTTGGAAGCCGGTAATCATGCAGAAAAAAGCAGACCACATTGTTGCTGAACTTTCGGCGTACTTTAAAAAAGTAGGTATTTCAAAAGCGGTTGTCGGTTTAAGCGGCGGCGTCGATAGCGCGCTAACCGCTAAACTGGGTGTGATGGCTCTTGGAAAAGAAAATGTCACCGCCCTGATCTTACCGAATGAGGGCGTAAATAAACCCCAAAATGTTCAGGACGCCGTCGACTGGGCCAGGGAGCTGGGCATTCAATCACATGTCATTCTTATCAACCCGTTTATCGATGCCTACGAAAAACTGCCATGGCGGTCTTCCAGCTTAGCTAAAATGAATATCCAGGCGCGCGTGCGTATGACGCTTCTTTACCATTACGCCAATACCCACAACGCCATCGTGCTGGGCACCGGCAATAAGACGGAACTGATGCTGGGTTATTTTACAAAACACGGGGATGGCGCTACGGATATACTGCCTATCGGCAACCTTTATAAAACCGATGTATGGAAAATGAGTGAGTATTTAGGCTTACCGGAGATCATTGTGCATAAAACTGCCTCCGCAGAACTGATGCGAGATCAGAGTGATGAAGAAGAGATCGGTCTGCAGTACGCGGAGATTGATTCGATTTTGAAAAAATTCGAAGCTGGTAAAAAACCATCAACCGAGGATGAGCAGAAGCTATTTGACCGGATGAAGGCGAATGAGCATAAAAACGAAGGACCTCCTGTTATTACATTTGACAATTGACCTTTGACAGCTGACCAAAAAAGTCACATGTTACCTGTCAAATGTCACATGTTTTTAAGATATGCCTCCAGAATAATCTGCGCAGACACCATATCTTTCTGCCCTTTCTGCTCACGCTCCTTAATTCCCTGCTGATGGAGTTTTCTGGTGGCCTCTTTGGTCGTCAGGCGTTCGTCAAAATATTCCACGGGGGTGGGATGGATGGCTTTTTTGAGTTTATCGCCGAATTCGTAGGTTTTAATCACCCGTTCCCCCATTGTCCCGTCCATTTCCACAGGTAATCCGACAATCACCTTAATGATCTGCCCTTCCCTGCAGAATATTTTGATCTGATCAATCAGTTCATCGGTTTTCTTATATTCCAAAAAATCGCGCGGGAAGGCGATCTGTTTATCAAAATCAGATATGGCCAGTCCAACGCGACGGTCTCCGTAATCAATGGCGAGGTATTTACCTTTGCTCATTACTTTTTCTTAGCGGCTTTCTTCTCAGTTTTAGGGGCTTTTTCCTTTTTCGGGGCTTTCTTTACCTCTTTAACCTCTTTCGGTTCCGTTTTTTCACCTCCCCCTTTCTGAATATTGCTTAACGCCTTCTGCAGACGGGCTTTTTTACGGGCCGCGTTGTTTTTATGAATAAGGTTCTTCTTCGCACAGACATCGATAGCGCTGACGACCTTCGGGAAGATCTTGACCGCTTTATCGGTTTCCTTTTTCTGGATATAACCAAGCATCAGCTTGACCATGGATTTCATGTGGTTGTTGTAATGCTTGTTGCGCGCGGTGCGGGCTTTATCTTGCTTTACCCGTTTGATCGCTTGTCTAGTGATGGGCATAATAATTTATTGAAAATTAAAGATTTAAAATTAAAGATTGAGTCTTTCGAATTTTCAATTTTGAATTTTCAATCTTCAATTTGTAAGGCGTGGGAATTTTATACTAACACGCTCTTAAAAGCAAGGGAATGATCAATAGATTTCGTAGTCCTTACCGAGCACAATAGAAATATCCACTTCGTCCTCCGGCTGGGACTGGCTGCTGGGGATGGGCTCCCCTTTAATAAAACCGCCCAGAACATCCAGCGTGGTCTGATCGCGGGGAATCACATTCCCTTCCGCATCCACCTCCCAATGATTATAGCGGATAAAGCTCTTTTCGACATACTTCCGCTCTCCCTGTTCATCGAAAAGATTGTCGATATTCATGATATCAAAACCAAAACGGTTTAAATGGCTGGCCACTACCCGTGCGATTCCCGCTTCTTTGGTGGCGTTCAGGATTTCGATCCGCACAGGGTTTATCAGTACATCCCGATGATGGAAGATGAGGTCAGCATAATGGTGGATAAGATCCATATTGTCCCCGTCGGGCACCAAAACAAACTGACCGTTATAGTATTTCCGCTCCGGCGTGTACAAAAACCCGCCATCCGCGCCCGGGTCATCATGGATGACCTTAGAAACCATGTTTTTACGGTCAAAATTTTTGGCAAATGAGGCTAAAGCGATCATTTCACGGACAGTCAGGTCGGTGTTTACATTGTCTTTAAGGGATTGATAGAGCTTTTTAATCGTATTGGCTTTCAGCACCCCGCTCGACAGGGCCTTATCCTGGATCGCCATCAACACCTGCTGCTGGCGAGCCGCCCGGTCAAAATCAGAGGTGGTCTTCCGGCTGCGGACGAATTTGAGGGCGGTTTCACCATTCATTTCCTGCAGGCCGGCATCGACCTCGAAGACCGTGTAACCATCATCGGTTTCATTCGGGTAATAAGGATCATAAATCGGCTCTTTAACATCCACGGTAACTCCTCCTAAGCTATCCACCACATCCACAAACGCGTTAAAATCCACGCGGGCATAGTAATGGATATCGAGATTCGTGATCTCTCCTGTGACATCTTTAAAGGCATCAAAAGCCCCTTCTTCACCCATTTTATTTTTGTTGTTGCGATAAAGTTCATTGATCTTCGCGTCCCCGTATTCATCGCTCCACACGTAATAATCCCTGGGGATTGAAAAAAGAGAAACCTTATTCCCGGCCAGATCAATGCTGGTGACCATGATGGTATCGATCAGGTCCGCCCCGTCCCGGACATGCCCTCCATCCCCCAGTAAAATCATATTCGTGTAACCGTATTCATCCTGTTTCAATTCGGATCCAAGGGCAAGCACCATATCTTCGGGGCTAAAATCCTGAAGGGTCCGATAAATCCCGCCGGTCACCCTAAAAACCACCAAAGCGCCTACAAGAAGTAAGAGAAAAGCGACTATGTAGCTCCAGTGTTTTTTTCCGCCGCCGATGATGAGCCGAAAGCAACCGGAAAATCCGTCTTTCAGCTTTTTCCCCAGTTTCAGGGGTGGTTTTTGTCGAATTTTTCGTGTCCGGAAAGAATTCATAAAACGGTTTTTTACTTTCAAAAGTTACCACTTTAAAAGGGTCGGGGTCAATGCCGTCAGGCAAGCAAAACCCTGCACACCAAGGGTGTGGGGTGCAGGGTAGGATTTCAGTTTAAACAAAACTATTTCAGGGTAACAGTTGCACCCGCTTCCTCTAATTTTTTCTGCATTTCCTCCGCTTCCGCTTTCTTCACGCCTTCTTTGATCACTTTCGGCGCGCCATCGACCATATCTTTGGCTTCTTTTAAGCCCAGACCAGTGATCTCGCGGACGACTTTGATGCAGGCGATCTTCTGGCTGCCGCCAGCGGTCAGCTCAACATCAAAAGAATTTTTTTCTTCAGCGGCACCAGCGTCACCACCGGCAGCAGGAGCGGCGCCAGCGACTGCCACAGGGGCAGCTGCGGAAACACCGAACTCTTCTTCCATGGCCTTCACGAGGTCGGCCAATTCAAGAACACTGAGTTTTTTGACCTCATCCAAAATACCCTGAGCGGCTTTGGAGAGTTTAATGTCTTTCTTTTCTTCGTCGGACATAATAATTTAGATTAAAGATTAAAGATTTAAAATTAAAAATTTGTAAATAAGACAATTTACTCCTCCTTTTTCTCTTCCTCCTGAGACGGTTCCTGAGCCGTCTCTACGGCGTCGCCTTGCGGCCCTGCCGTATCGGTGGATACTGATTCTTCGGCAGGTGCGGGTGTCTCGGCTACCGGAGCGGGCTCTTCTTTTGGTGCTTCCTGCACAGCTTCTGCCGGAAGCGTGTCTTTATACGCATTCAGAACACGGACAAAACCGCCCAGTAGATTCCCAAGAATCCCTACAAAGCCGGAAACCGGCGCGTTCATAGAGCCGATGAGTTTGGCCAGTAATTCTTCGCGGCCCGGTAGTTTGGCCAGCTGAATAATTTCATCCGCACCAACCACTTCGCCGTTGATTACTCCGCCCAAAAGTTTGAGGTTTTCGTTTACTTTAGAAAAATTAAACAGGACTTTCAGGCCCGCCATCTCGTCTTCGTATGAAAAAGTCGCGGATACCGGTCCTGTTAACATCTCATCGCCCAGCCCATCGATATTGTTCTCTTTGGCGGCCAATTTGATCAGCGTCTTTTTGGCGACTTTTGTTTCGGCATCCTTTTCGCGGAGTTTATTGCGAAGATCAGAAACACTTGCCACATCCAATCCGCGGTAATCGGAGAATACAACGGATTTAGAGCGGCCGAATTTGTCTACCAGTTCCTGTAGAATTTGAGTTTTTTGGTCTTTGGTTATAGCCATGATAATTTAATTAAAAAATCTCGGTTGTGCAGATACAAACGAGACATTCAAAAGGTAAGAATGATGCTGTTTGTCTCGGTAGGACTTGTACCCGTTCAGGGATGCCGACTGTCTGCGACAAGGAGTAGTTTAAGGATTTTAGACAGAAAGTCAAACTTTTTTTCTTTTTGTTTATTTTTCTTTTCCTTCCCCCAGTAAGTAGCGAGTGACGCGATCCGGAACGGAAGGAGTCCGAATGGACGACTGAAGTGCAGGACTACGAAATGTAAATTT
>JAFGCR010000008.1 GCA_016932495.1 Candidatus Peregrinibacteria bacterium | reverse complement strand
ATATCTGGCAGAACAAGGGGTGGCCTCCCGCCGTGAGGCTGACCGCCTCATTGCAGACGGCCTGATTTCAGTGAACGGAAAAGTGGTCCGGGAAATGGGTGTTAAAGTCGATCCGGAAAAAGATAAAGTCACGGTGAATAAAAAAGTGGTGGAACGCCAGAAGAAATTGATTTATATCGCGCTGAACAAGCCAGCGGGTTATGTCACATCCGTGAAGCCGACCCGGATCGAAAAGAAGATCGTCATGGAGCTGGTCCGCCTGGAGGAACGTGTTTTCCCGGTCGGCCGGCTGGATAAAGACACGACAGGCCTTCTTATTCTTACCAATGACGGGACCCTTACCTATAAACTTACCCATCCCTCGTCGGAATGCGAAAAAGAATATGAAGTCAAAGTCGACGGGATGATCCGCCCGGGACAGATGGACAGGCTAAGGGCCGGCGTGAAGCTGTGGGGAGAAAAGACAAAAGAAACCCAGGTAAAAAAAATAAGACCTAACCGCATGAGAATCGTCCTGAGGGAAGGAAAAAACCGCCAGATCCGCCGTATCTGCCAGAAGGTCGGCCTCCCTGTGTTACAATTAAAACGGATCCGCATTAAAGGATTGAGTTTGGGAGATCTGCAGGAAGGCAAATGGCGGCATTTAACCCCTCAGGAGGTCCAGAGCCTTAAACAATAATCGTATGACATTCCTTCCCTTTGATTCTTTCTGCAAAGAAGCGGGTCTCAGTCTGACCTGCCAGAAAATAACAGCCCTCCAGCAGTTTGCTGGGATATTTTTCGAAAAAAATAAAGTCATCAATCTTGCCAGATGCGGCTCGTGTGAAGAGTTTTACAGAAAACACCTGTTGGATGCCCTTATGGCCAATCAGTTTTTTACTATTGAGCCAGGTATGAAGGTGGCAGATTTGGGTACCGGCGGCGGGCTTCCCGGCATCCCACTGGCGATTCTGTACCCCAAAGCTCAATTTACTCTGATTGATTCAGTGGAAAAAAAGCTCTGCTGTGTCCGTGAATTTGCCGAAAAGTTAAAATTAATGAATATTAAAACATCCAGTAAGCGTCTTGAGGTATTAGGACAGGATACTGCATACCGGGAGATTTTTGACCTAGTCATGTCCCGCGCATTAGCCCCCTTACCCACCTTATTGGAGTTGGCTTTACCCCTTACTAAAGTGGGCGGGACGTTTATCGCCATGAAAGGGCCGAATTACGAATCGGAACTCAATGATGCCGCCCATGCGATGAAAGTGCTTCAGATTAGTCCCCCTGAAGTAAAATATTATGAATTAACAGGAGAAGCAGGCAAACGCGTGCTCTTGATTTTTAAAAAGTTATTTCCCACCCCCGCCCAGTATCCGCGGCGCGACGGAATCCCTAAAAAAAATCCTTTGTAGCCTGGAGTTCTACTATAATTACATGTAATAATATTATTACAATAATTACTAGATTTACATTATATCCATGTCAAAAGTTTACCAGCCGCACGATCGTTTTTTTAAAAAAGCCAAAGAGCAGGGGTACCGGGCCCGCAGCGCGTTTAAGCTCCAGGCGATCCAGGCCCGCTTTCATCTGATCAGGCCGGGTGATAAGGTTTTGGATTTAGGAGCGGCCCCCGGCAGTTTTTTGCAGCTGATCGGGAAACTGGTTGGGCTAAAAGGGATGGCTATCGGCATTGACCTGAAGCCCATTAAGGACCTGAAAAAACCAAACGTGAAAACCATGGTCGGCGATATTCTTGACGATAATATTTATCATCAGCTAGGCATCGGCCGATTCGACGTTATTACTTCTGATCTTGCCCCTTCGACATCCGGTATCAAAAGCCTGGATGCAGGACGGTCTTTCCAGCTCAATGAGCAAGTGCTGAAAGTCGCTGAAAGATATTTAAAGCCAGGGGGCCATGTCGTGATGAAGGCGTTCCCGGGCGCTGAGCATGATACCCTCCTTAAAAAAGCAAAAGGTCTGTTTAAAACGATTAAAGTTTTTAAGCCCGAGGCTGTCCGGCGATCAAGCCGCGAGGTATATCTCGTGGGTCTCCATCTGAAATCGTGATTCAAGAATGGCTTTAATCCGTTTCCTTTCATCCGGATGGGGTGTGTTTTTGAAGCGCTTCAGTAATTTTTCCCGCTTTTCCCTCACAACATCTTTTTTGACAGTTGTGATGCTGAAAGCTTCATCCGGATCCCTGGAGCAGACCCCTTCCGTGTTCCGTTCCACATCATCCCGTTCGCCGGCCGTGTCATCAATAAATGCTGCCTTTTTGATTTGGATATGATTTTGTCTGAGGTAATGGTTGATGGCTTCGCTTTTTCGGCCCATTTCAACCGCCAGCGTTTCCGAAAAACACATCTTCATTTCGGGATGGAATTCAAAGAAGCGGTCAATGGCCTTTTGACTGTTGCGGGTGACCATGACCACAGGAATACAGAGAATCTGCGCCTGCGCAATTTTCTGGAGAGTCTGGCCGATGAGCCTAGAGGCGGACAGTTCTTCATCCGTCATCCGCGAAACCGTACCGTCCAGAATGGTTTCATCCAAATCGACAAACAAGACCTCCGCTTCGACGTCTGTCGAATTAAAGGCGATCTCCAAATGGGAGGGGGTAGCATTTGGCATCTGCCTCCATTATAGCATAACTGAAAAAGGTTCTTCTAGTTCTTTAGGGCGGTCTTAATAAAATCGCGGAAGAGCGGGTGAGGCCGGTTGGGCCGTGATTTGAACTCCGGATGGAATTGGGATCCCACCATAAAAGGATGATTTTTTACTTCCACGATTTCCATGAGTTCACGATCTGGCGATACGCCGGAAAAGATCAGACCCTTTTTTTCCAGCAGCGGTTTGAATTTATTATTAAACTCATACCGATGCCGATGGCGCTCATCAATACGATTGACCTGGTAGGCCTTATGGGCTTTGGTGCCTTTTTTTAGCGTGCAGGGCCAGGAGCCGAGCCTTAAGGTCCCGCCCTTAGCGCGTTTTTCGCTTTGACCTGGCAGGAAATGCACCACTTTGTTTTTGGCGCGCGGTAAGAACTCTTCTGAGGTGGCGTTTTTGATGCCGGCGACATCCCGGGCAAATTCAATGGTCATGATCTGGGCGCCTAAACACAAACCCAGATAAGGCACTTTTTCTTCACGGCAATATTGGGCAACGAGAATTTTTCCTTCCGTGCCCCGATGGCCGAACCCCCCCGGCACCACTATGCCATCCACTTTATGGAGTTTTTTCCATTCCAATCTGTCTTTGGCTTCGATTTTTTCCGCGTCGATCCATATGATTCTGGCTTTGCGCCTGTGGAAGAAACTGGCGGATTTAATGGCTTCGATCACTGAAATATACGCATCGTCCAGATCATTATATTTGCCGGCCAGCCCGATCAGGATCTCTTTATGGTTGGTCATGATGTTTTCTACCATTCTTTTCCATTCGGCCATTGCCGGTTTTTTATATTTTAGGTTTAATTTCCGGCAAATCGTTTTAACTATCCCATATTTTTCAAAGATCAGCGGGACTTCATAGATCGACTGAACGGTCGGGGAAGGAATGACAGCGTCTTTCCCCACATCGCAGAATTTGGAGATCTTCAGAAGATGCTGGTTTTCGATTTTTTCATCCGCCCTCGGCATGATGATATCCGGATGGATCCCCATGCTCTGAAGGGTTTTAACGGAAAGCTGGGTCGGTTTGGTCTTCAGCTCATTTGAGGACTTAAGAAAAGGGAGCAGAGTCAGGTGGACAAACAGCGTGTTTCCCCGCCCTTCTTCCTGGCGCATCTGCCGGAGGGCTTCGATAAAGGGCTGACCTTCGATGTCGCCCACGGTCCCTCCGATTTCACAAAGCATGATGTCGGCTTTAGACTTACGCGCCGTTTCCCGTATCCGCCGTTTGATCTCGTCGGTGATATGCGGAACGATCTGGATCGTTCCCCCTAAATAATCCCCCTTTCGTTCGCGGTCCAGAACGGTTTGGTACACCTGGCCGGTCGAAGTACTGCTCAGTTTGCTTAAGGGGGTATCGATAAACCGTTCGTAATGCCCAAGATCCAGATCCGTCTCCGCTCCGTCATCCGTCACAAACACCTCCCCATGCTGAAAGGGGCTCATGGTGCCCGGGTCCACGTTCAGGTAAGGGTCCAGCTTCTGCGTAAATACGGAATAGCCGGACGCTTTCATCAGATTCCCAATAGACGCTGAAGCAATTCCTTTGCCGAGTGAGGAGCAGACCCCTCCGGTGACGAATATGTATTTGGTCATTATTTTTTTGAATAAAATATTAATTTATTACATTTGACATCTGACATTTGACATGTGACTTTTTTGAATCGGTCAATTGTCAAATGTTAAAGGTCAAATGTTTTTCAGTATTTGAGCCCTGTTGCCTCACGCACCCTCAGCATGGTCTGATGAGAAAGGGCACGTACTTTTTCCGCCCCTTTTGCCAGGATGGTTTCCACTTTTTTGGGATGATTTTTAAGCTCCTGGTGTTTTTCCCGATAGGGTTTGAATGTTTTTTGGATTTTTTCCAGCAGCATTTTTTTCGCGTCGCCATAACCCAAACCGCCTTTTTTAAACCGGTCCGCCAGCGCTTTAGCCTCAGCGGGGCCGGTCATCAGTTTATACAACTCGTAGATCGTATTACCTTCAGGATTTTTTGGCTCATCCACTCCTTTCGAATCCGTCACAATGCCCATGACCGCCTTTTTGATCACAGCATCTTCCCCAAAAATAGGGATTGTGTTCTTGTAGGATTTTGACATCTTCTGTCCGTCGGTTCCCGGAATGACCGCGATTTCATCAGGGATTTCCGGTTCAGGCACTTTAAAGATCTCTCCGTATATGTTATTGAATTTAATCGCCATGTCGCGGGCCATTTCGAGATGCTGTTTCTGGTCTTTGCCCACCGGCACCACGTCTGCCTGATTGATCAGAATATCCGCGGCCATCAGGGCCGGATAATTAAAAAGGCCGAGATTCGGCTGAATGCCTTTGACGATTTTATCTTTATAGCTGTGGGCCCGTTCCATCAGCCCCATGGGTGTGAGGCAGGATAATATCCAGGCCAGTTCCGTGGTTTCCGGCACATCAGACTGTACCCAAAAATAACAAAGGTCCGGGTCTACGCCCAAGGCCAGTAAATCCGTGGCCGCTTCCAGGGTCAGTCTTTTTAGCTCCTCCGCGTCTGATAAAGTCGTTAAGGAATGCAGATTAGCCACGAACAAAAAGAGGTCGCTGGATTCCTGGTATTCAATCATACGCTTGATCATTCCGAAGTAATTTCCAATATGAAGATTACCGGATGGCTGGATTCCAGAAAGGACTCTTTTTTTCATAAGTTTTCATTAAATACAAGTTATCAGAGTTTCCCTTCTCTGGTCAACAAAAAAGGATACAGAATACAGGGCACAGCTAAGTTTTGGTTTCTTATTCCTTTCTGAACCCCGCGTCTTAACGTAGACTTGTAAACACCAATACTTCCCGTTATAGTAGAAACGATATATAACAAAAATAAAATTATGGCATCTGAACTTTCTGTAACTATTTCCGATGGTCCGAATGCCGCTTCTAAAGTGGTGGCGCTGGCGGGCGAAATGGACGAAAGCAATATTGAGTCAGTCCGCAGTCAGCTTGTTTCTTTTTTGAATGACATGAGTATCACTCATCTTATTTTTGACTTGGGCCAGCTCGAATTTATCAACAGTAAAGGAATCGGTTATCTTGTATCTGTCCATACCCATCTTTCTAAAGATAAGCGGGTGCTGATTTTGACCGCTGCTCAGGAGGCGGTAATGGATGTGATCAGCCTGGTCGGGCTTACGACTATCATCAAATATTTTAATACTTTAGATGAGGCCCTCCAAAACCTTTGACATCTGACACCTAACACATGACAAAAAGTCAAATGTCAATTGTCAAATGTCAATTGTAATTATGGAATCTTTATTTTTTGAATTAGGGCTCGTCATCATTTCAGCGGCGTTAGTCGGTGTGATCAGTTATTATTTAAAACAGCCGCTTATTCTGGCTTATATTGCTGCGGGGGTTTTAATTGGTCCTTTTGGGTTTGGACTGGTGCACGATATCGAGACCATCCATGTCATCGCCCAGGTCGGTATTATGCTGATGCTGTTTTTGGTGGGCCTTGAAATGGCGCCGGAACGTTTGAAGGACCTGGGAATTGTCGCTTTTGCTACGGGGATCGGCCAGGTGCTTTTCACCGGCCTGGTCGGCTATGGGCTTATCGCTCTGTTCGGATTTCCCTTTATACAGGCGATATATTTAACAGTTGCCCTCACGCTTAGTTCCACTGTTATCGCCGTAAAATTGATTTACGATAAGCGCGATAATAACGCGCTGTATGGCCAGGTCGCCATCAGCATTCTGCTGGTTCAGGATGTCATCGCGATTCTGGCGTTACTCGCTCTGACTGGTTTTACAGCTGGCTCTTTTCAGTTTGATTTCAGCCATTTTGGCGGTGTGCTTTTAAAAGGGATTTTGTTATCCGCAGTTGTCATTCTGATCGCCCGCAATCTACTCGGTTATCTTTATAATAAAATCGCCACGTCCCATGAACTTCTGATTCTTTTTAGTCTGAGCTGGTGTTTTCTGGTGGCTCTGCTTTCCGAATTGATTGGATTTAACATCGAGATCGGCGCGTTTATCGCGGGTGTCAGTCTGGCCAGCCTTCCTTATACCTTTGAGATCAACGCGAAGGCCAAGATCCTACGGGATTTCTTTATCACCATTTTCTTTGTCGGTCTGGGAGCGGGATTGGTGTTCAGTTCATTTGGGCCGCTGGCCGTTAAGTTTATCGTTTTATCCCTTTTTGTGCTGATCGGTAATCCGCTGATCGTGATGATCATTATGGGGTTATTGGGTTACGACAAACGCACGTCCTTTTTTACCGGCCTTTCCATCGCGAATATCAGTGAATTCTCTTTAATCCTGGTCGCCATGGGTTTTAAACTGGGGCATTTAGACCAGGAATTAGTGGCCATGGTCACCTTCATCGGCATTCTCACGATGACCATTTCGTCTTATTTCATGACGTACAACAATTGGCTTTATACGAAACTGAGAAGATTTTTAACCATTTTTGAATTTAAAAAAGTCAAAACCCGTCTCGGAAACATCAAGACAGGTTTAAAAGATCATATCATCCTGCTCGGCTGTGGTCAGATGGGTCAGCAGATCCTGGAGCAGATCAAGCATTTTAAAGAAGATTATGTGGTCGTCGATCATGACAATACGGTCATCAAATTTTTAATCAAAAAAAACATCAGCTGTATTTTCGGCGATGTGGAAGACACGGAACTTCTGAATGAACTGGGGCTGGAAAATTCCGAGATCATCATCTCCACGCTTACCAGTCCGGAAGATAATCTGTTTTTGATCAAATACATCGAAAAAATCCCCCAGGCCCAGCGCCCCATCGTCATTGTTACGTCGGACACAGGTCGTGAGGGGCTGGAGCTGTTTAACCGCGGGGCGGATTATGTGATTTTAAAACCCTACCTTGGCGCGGAACACATCCATCAGATCAACCGCGAACTGTACCAGCTTGAAGAAGAAAGTCCTTTGGAGATGGTTCAGGAAATCGCCCATGAAAAGAAATTCAAAAGCGATAACGATTATGCCAAAGTCCTCCATAATTTAAACAAGCTCCGATTGGCCGAGATCAAACAGAAGATTGAAAAACGGCATATTCAATTGAAACCGAAGAAACATTGATTTGGTTCCGATAACCTGCAGGATTTAGCATATTATCGGCTAAACATTTCGTATAAACACTAGTT
>JAFGCR010000050.1 GCA_016932495.1 Candidatus Peregrinibacteria bacterium | reverse complement strand
GAGATCAATCAATTAAAACGTCCGCCACCTACGTTAATGTTTTCTAATTTTGATTCGCAGGAATCCAAAGAAGAGGCTATCGCGTTGGGTGCTAAAGAGTATTTTGTAAAACAAAAAGTGGATATTGATGAACTGCGCACCACCGTTCGTGCTTATTTAAAGGGAAAAGTCCAGTAATCGTTTATTTTTATCAATCGCGCTATGTGATATATTAAATTAAACAACAACAAAAATGATTCCTATCAAAATTTTAATCGTTGAGGATGAAGGCATCGTTGCCAAAGACCTCCAACATATGCTAGCCGACATGGGCTACAAGATCTTAGACGTGGCCGTTTCCGGAGAAGAAGCTCTTGAGAAGGTAAAAAAACGAAAACCCGACCTCGTTTTAATGGATATTGTGCTTAAGGGTAAGATCGACGGCATTGAAACGACCAGGCGTTTACGCACGTTTTTCGACATTCCTGTTATTTATGTAACGGCTTACGGCGATAAAGAAAAAATCGAAAGAGCCAAGACGACAGAGCCTTATGGTTATATTTTAAAGCCTTTTACCAAGCTGGCCCTTAAAGCCGACATTGAAATGGCTTTATATAATCACAAGGTCGTCAATGAGCTAAAGGCAAGCTCGAGAAAAATCAAAAAGAGTCTGGAAGAAAGGGAGGTGATGCTGAAAGAAATCCATCACCGCGTAAAAAACAATATGCAGATCATCTCGAGCCTTCTCAGCCATCAGTCCCGGCGTACGAAGAATAAAAAAACCATCGGCCTTTTTTCGGAAAGCCAGGCCCGCATCCAGTCTATGATGCTCATCCATGAAAACTTATATGAATCTAAAGATTTCAGCAGTGTCGATTTTGCCGCTTACGTAAAAAGGCTTATGGAGCATTTGTCCACTTTATATGAAGTCAGGCCTTTTGATATTGATTTTCAGGTGAAAGTTAAGGCTATTACATTGGACATGAATATGGCGATACCCTGCGGTTTGATTTTAAATGAGCTGGTCACCAATGCCATTAAATACGCTTTTTCTGATTCAAAAAAAGACAAAAAGAAAAAAAAGATTATCAAAGTGGATATGCACTCTTCTGGAGGCAAAGTCATTTTAACTGTTGGTGATAACGGAGTGGGGATGCCCGCTAAAATCAATCTTAATAAACCAACTACCCTGGGCCTGGAACTGATCACTACGCTTACCAGACAGTTGGGGGGGAACCTAAAATTAGACCGGAAAAAAGGCACTACTTTTACTATTAGTTTCAATCGATATGGAAAATGGAAACAAACAAAGATCAAGAATACTCATCGCCGAAGATGAGGCTATTATTGCCAAAGACCTTCAGTCGTCACTAACCGACACAGGCTATAAAGTCCTAGGGGTGGCGCAAACAGGACAGGAAGCTGTGGAAATGGCGAAGGAATTCAGACCGGATCTCATTTTGATGGATATTGTGCTGAAAGGAAAAATGGATGGCATCGAGGCGGCACAGAAAATCCATGATCGATTTGACATTCCCGTTGTGTTTTTAACAAGTTACGCGGATGAGGAAAAGATGGAACGGGCTAAAGGGTCTGAGCCCTACGCGTATATTTTAAAACCATTTAACATAAAAGAGCTCCAGATCGCTATTGAGCTGGCGCTCCATAAACATCGGATCGGTTACTATGTGCTTTTTGAGCATACGGGTGCCGCCACTTGTATCATCGAACCGGACAAGACACTTTCTCTGGTCAATTCCAAATTTGAACAACTATCCGGTTATTCAAAAAAGGAGCTCGAAGGAAAAAAGAAATGGTCAGATTTTGTTACCAAGAAAGATTTGACGCGGATGAAGAAGTACCATGCGGAACGCCGAAAGAAGGGCGGGAAAGCTCCCGCGTATTATGAATTTGATTTTATCGACAGGCAAAAAAATATAAAACGTATTCTTCTGGCTATCGGCATGATCCCCAATACTAAAAGATCGGTAGCGTCTTTATTGGATATTACCGAACGTAGTGAGGCGGGGAAAGAAGTTAAAATGCTTTCATCTGTTGTTCGGCAATCCACAGAGGGTGTGGCCATTGCTGACTTAAACGGTTATATCATTTTTAATAATGAGGCGTGGAGTAAGATGCATGGTTGCAAAAGCCCTAAGGCACTTATCGGTAAGAATCTTTCCATTTTTCACAGCAAAGAACAGCTTAAGCATGATGTTAAACCGTTTAACGAGAAGGTTTTTAAGTTTGGTTCTCACAAAGGAGAAGTGGGGCATATAACCAAGGGCGGAAAATCGTTTCCGACTTTAATGTCAACGGCCTTACTGAAGGATGATCAGGGCAAGCCCTATGCCATAGCAGGCATTGCCAAGGATGTTACTAAGCTCAAGAAGGCGGAAAAGGAATTATGGGAAAGTGAAGAAAAATACAAGAATTTAGTCGAAGGCGCTCCGGATATTCTTCTTCTTATTAATAAAAAAGGTGATTTTATTGATTTTAATAATAAATTTACTGAAGAAAGTGGTTATTCAAGGAAGGAAATGCTTGGTGAAAATGTATTTACTTCCGGTATTGTCACTAAAGGGTCAGCCATTAAAATCGCTTATCACTTAAAGGGCCTGGCAGTCGGCAAAGAGATCCCTGCGTTTGAGGTGGAAGGTGTTAAAAAAGACGGCAATATTATTCCTTATGAATTAAAAGCCGTGCCTGTAAAAAAAGGCGGAAAAATCACATCCGTCCTTGCCATATTAAGAAATATAACAGAGCGCCACAAAGCAGACCAGGCCTTAAAGGAAAGTGAGGAAAAATGGCGCTCTGTGTTAGAAAATGCCCCAAACTACGTTATGATTCTGGATCGTGATCATGTCATTCGGTTTATTAATCATGCTATACCTGGGCATAGCGTTGAGCAAACGGTCGGGAAAAAGATTTATTCTTTTATCGCCCCCCAATATCACAATATAGCGAAAAAAGTAATCAATCAGGTTTTTAAAACGGGTAAAATCGGCAGATTTGAATCAAAAGTTATGATTCCTAAAGCCGGTGATTTTTGGTTTGAGAGCTATGTGGGCTCAATTAAAACAAATGGGAAAATCCAATCGGTGACTTTGATGCATATAGATGTTACTGAGCGCAAGAAAATGGAAGATCAATTAAAAAAGTCACATGCGGAGCTGGAAAGGCGTGTGGAAGAACGAACACGTGATCTGGCGAAAGAAAAATCCAAAGCAGAATCCCTTCTAGAAAGCATTGGAGAAGGATTATTAGCCATTGACCTTAAGGGTCGTATTATGATTATGAACCGAGTGGCTGAAGTGCTGTTTAATGCCCAGGCGAAAAATTGTATTGGTAATTTATTTACCAGACTAGGTCGATGGGAAGATGAAAAAGGAAATGTTATTCGCTCTACATCCTGGCCCATTGCTAATGTGGCTCGGGGTAAGAAACAACTTCATGTGGTGACCTATTTTGTCCAAAAAGATGGCAGTAAATTACCTCTTTCCACAACAGTTTCCCCTATTCTTTTTGAGGGGGATGTCCTTGGCGCGATTGGTGCATTCCGCGATATTACCAAAGAAATGGAAGTCGATCAGGCAAAAAACGAATTTATTTCTTTAGCTTCCCATCAGCTCCGCACGCCCCTTACAGGTATCAAGTGGCTGATTCAAACGGTTTTAAGGCGGGGTAATTTAAACGCATGGCAGGTGGAATTTTTAGAGGATGCCATTAAATCCAATGACCGTATGATCAGTTTGGTGAATGATCTTCTGAATATTTCCCGTCTGGAAGCGGGTGTGATTGCTATTGAACCTAAAAAGACCGATTTGTCAGTATTTTTGGAAGAATTGATCAGGGGGGCAAAAATCGATTCGTCCAAAAAAGCCCAGAAAATTCAATTCAAAAAATCCAGACAAAAAATAATTATTCCTCTTGATCAGGTGCTTATTGGCCAGGTTATTAACAATCTGTTTTCTAATGCCATCAAATATTCCGATGCTCACAAGACCATCACCGTTTCCGTTAAAAAGAAAGAAGAAGAAGAAGAAGTTGATATTAGTGTGGCTGACCAGGGAATCGGGTTTACCAAAAAAGACCAGTCGAAGCTATTTACCAAATTTTTCAGGTCCGAAAAGGCTTCCAAAATTTCCACGACCGGATCGGGATTAGGTTTGTATATCGTTAAAAAGATCATGGATGCCAGCGGCGGGAAAATCAGTTGCCGTTCGTTGCCGAAGGGAGGCTCTGTTTTCACTATTACACTTCCTTACAAGGGAATGGCGCGCAGAAAAGGCAGAAAACCGCTTATTGCTCATAGGATGAGTTAGTCCAATGACCAATGTCCAATGTCCAATGACCAATGACCAATGTCCAATGTCCAATGTCCAATGACCAATGACCAATGACCAATGACCAATGACCAATGACCAATGTCCAATGACCAATGACCAATGACCAATGACCAATGACCAATGACCAATGACCAATGACCAATGTCCAATGTCCAATGTCCAATGACCAATGACCAATGACCAATGACCAATTATCGATTTTACTTTTTAATTCCAATAGTATGGCTAAAACAAATAAAATTCTCATTGCGGAGGACGATCCGTTTTTGATAAAAGTAATGGGCACTATCCTTCAGGATGAGGGGTTTGCTGTCGATACTGCCCGGGATGGGGAGGAGGCTTTAAAAAAAATAACAGCCAATGGCTATAAATTGGTCTTATTGGATCTGGTCATGCCCAAAAAAAATGGTTTTGAGGTATTGGAAGATATGAAGGCAAAAAAGATAAAAACACCAGTTTTAGTTTTCAGTAATCTATCCCAAGATTCGGACAGAAAAGAGGCTGTGTCACTTGGCGCTAAAGATTATTTCGTAAAATCCGATATGTCGATTGATGAGGTGGCGGAGGCGGTTAAAAAATATATATCTAAATGAGGCGGGAGGAAGGGGTTATGAGTGGTTTTTTAAAGTAAGAGCTACGCCATAAACGTCATCCTGAACACCCCCCGTCATCCTGAATTTAGTTCAGGATATCCTGATAAGCCGAATATGCTACAATGCCAAGTTTTTAGGAATGAGGTGAATAGTTTCGTAGCAGTATATGAAAGAATATTTTGTTTACATCATCGCAAGTAGTTCCAAAGTGCTTTACATTGGGGTTGCCAATAATCTGGAAGGGAGGATATATGAGCACAAAAATAAGATCAATGAAGGGTTTACTGCTAAATACAATGTAAATCGCCTCGTGTATTTTGAGGAATACGATAATCCAAACGAGGCGATTGACCGGGAAAAACAACTCAAAAACTGGCATCGTAAATGGAAAACTAATCTCATTGAGTCCATTAATCCCGGATGGGAGGATTTATCGGAGGGTTGGGGGATCCTGAACTAAATTCAGGATGACAGTGGGGGGCAGGATGACGGTGGGGGGGATCCTGAGCCATGTGCTGAACTTGTTTCAGTATAAATTCAGGATGACGAGAGTGATACAAAAACCCCTTCTTTTTAGAGTGAAAATATGGTATAATATATAGATAAAACAATGATCAATGCCCAATGACCAATTTCCAATTCAAGTTGGTCGCAATAAATACATAACAATGCCCCGAAAAACCAAAAAAACAACCTCTAAAAAGAAAACGATCCGTAAAACGGATAATCCGTTTCAAAAGCATGCCCTTGCAGGTGTTGCCGTGGAAGATCTTGAGTCTGCCGATTCGCCTGAAGCAACGGAGACTCAGGCACCTGAACATTCTTCATGTCCTCTTCATCATGATGAATGGACTATTCACCATATCGGTGGGCCGGTGGGCGCCTTTCCGGAGGAAACCTGCCGCCAGCTTTTAAAACATCTCAAATCCCTCGACCTTATCACCGATGAACAGATTGAAGCAGTGCAGGAAAGAAAGTCGAAAGAAGGAGAGTGCGTGGCGGAGTCGATCATCAAACTCGGTATTTTAAAAGAAGATGAACTTGGTCAGGCGGCCGCCACCTTTTTCCATTGCACGTATGTGCCGTTTAAAGGCGTGTCCTTTTCACCGGAAGTCCTTTCCATCATCCCTAAAGAAGTGAGCCAGAAGGCAGGCGCGGTGGCGTTTGACGAAGGCAGTGATTTTGTTAAGGTGGCGATGGTGAACCCTGAAGACCTCCACTTCATCCATTTGCTCGAAAAGAAAACCGGTAAATCTGCCGAAGTGCATTTCACTCTGCCCAGCCAGATCAGCGAAGCGATGAAGTCTTATCCGTCTGAATTTACAGGGAAACTGGATGTTTTAATGGCGCGCGCCAGCGAAAATATTTCTCATCTGGATTCGCTGACCAGCGTTTCGGATATTTTTGATTCTTTAGTACTGTTGGCTTACCAGAAGGGCGCGTCGGATGTTCATATCGAACCGTTTGAAACCGATATCCGTATTCGGTTTCGTATTGATGGCGTTCTGCAGTCGGTTGCCGTACTGCCCATTCGTTTTTTAGAAACCATCGTCAATCACATCAAAGTACTGGCAAAGCTTCGTATCGATACTCACAACGCCTTTCAGGATGGCCGTTTCCATGTGACGTATGAAGAAACCACTATTAATTTCCGTGTGTCTATTATGCCCACCCATTACGGCGAAAAAGCCGTTCTCCGCCTGCTGACTTCTGAGACACAGGAATGGGATCTGGGTGATCTGGGCTATCGCGCAGCGGACCGTTCGGTGATCGAAAAGCATATTGAAAAGACCACGGGCATGATCCTGTGCTGTGGGCCTACTGGGTCGGGTAAGACCACTACGCTGTACGCGCTTTTGAAATTACTGAATAAAGAAGGGGTCAATATTTCGACCATTGAAGACCCGATTGAATACGGGCTCCCCGGCATTTTGCAGACCCAGGTCAATCCGCGCACCAATATCACCTACGCGGAAGGGTTAAAGTCCTTGATGCGCCAGGATCCGGATATCCTGATGATCGGGGAAGTGCGTGATTTTGAGACTGGGAAAATCGCCGTGAATGCCGCCCTCACCGGTCATCTTATTCTTTCCACTTTGCATACCAATAATGCGAGCCTGGCGCCGCTTCGCCTGCTGCAGATGGGCGTCGATCCCTATCTCATCACCACTACCGTTAATCTTATTATCGCCCAGCGGCTGGTCCGCCGGATCTGCCCCAGCTGCCGTACCAGCTACTCCCCCACAAAAGAAGAGCTGGATGACCTGATCGGCAAATTCGCGCTGGATGAAAACCAAAAGAACCTTTTTAAGAATTATTTTGAGACGTCAAAGGTCCGTTTGTTTAAAGGGACCGGTTGTGAAAAATGCGGACAGACCGGTTTCCATGGCCGGACCGTGATCGCGGAAACGCTTGAAATGAAGGACAACATCCAGGAACTCATTATGGCCAGTAAAACCGAATCCGAAATTGAAAAGACAGCCCGGGAAAACGGAATGGTCACAATGCTGGAAGACGGGCTTTCGAAGGTGAAGGAGGGGATGACGACACTGGAGGAAGTGTTTAGGGTGATTAACCAATAGTAATTTCCGATGGCCAATGTCCAGTTTCCAATGAATATAAATAAGAATTTTTCATTGGACATTGAACATCGGAAACCGGACATTGAAAAATGAAAAATAAAGAAATCATCATCGGCGGGGTGTCGGGGAAGGAATTGCTACTGTTCGCCAAGCAGATGCATGCGGCGGCGCGGGCGGGTTATAACTCTTCGCAGGCCCTTGAGCTGGCACGCACACAATCCAAAGGCCGGCTGAAGCAGATCCTGGAAACGGTTTCTCAGGACGTTCAGCACGGCGCTTATTTGTATGAGTCGCTGGGGAAGTTTAAAAAATATTTTTCCCCGCTTTTCCTCAACCTCATCAAAACCGGTGAGCTTTCCGGTTCGCTTCAGGAAAATCTAAAAGAACTAACGGTCATTATTGAAAAGGATATGGATTTCCGCCACAAAATCCGTTCCGCCATGATGTATCCGATGTTTATTCTGATCGCTGTGGCGGGCTTGGGGCTGGCTATCGCGCTTTTTGTCCTTCCCAGCCTTATTCCTTTATTCGGCAGTATGAATGTGGAGCTTCCGCTTTCTACACGCATCCTTTTGTGGTTTGCCAGAGTCTTTGATACTTACGGAGTGCTTATTTTTTCTGTGTTTTTTGGTTTAGTCATTACCCTGATCATTTTGTTCCGGCAGGCGTTTTTTAAACCTGTTTCCCATTGGATCTTCTTAAAAATCCCTATTTTAGGGCGTTTGATCCGGCAGCTTAATATGGCGCGGTTCGGACGGTCGATTGCTTCACTGGTCCGCAGCGGCATGCCGATTGATGAAAGCTTAAAAGTCACGGCTTCGGTGGTCACGAATCATTATTACCAAAGTGCTATCGAATCCATATTGCCCATCATCCGCAAAGGTCAGCCAGTGGCGGAGGCGCTTTCTAAACATTCCAACTTTTTTGACGATATCTTCATCAAACTCCTGGCTCTTGGCGAATCGACAGCCGGCCTGGAAGACGCGTGCGATAATATCGCCGAATACTTTGAGGGGGAAGTAGACGACAGTATGAAGAACCTCACTATCAGCCTGGAACCGATCCTCATCATCTTTGTGGGATTGATCGTGGCGTTTGTGGCGTTTTCCATCATCGGACCGATTTATAAAATAACCGGATCGATTAGATAATTTAATGATTAATGCTAATAGCAAATCACACTCCTGCTTTGTCATTCTGAATTTATTTCAGAATCTTATTAATAGGCCTGGTTATCGGGGGATCCTGAAACAAGTTCAGGATGACGAGGTGGGTGTTCAGGATGACGAGGTGGGTGTTCAGGATGACGAGGTGGGTGTTCAGGATGACGAGGTGGGTGTT
>JAFGCR010000007.1 GCA_016932495.1 Candidatus Peregrinibacteria bacterium | reverse complement strand
GTTTCACAGAAAAAAGACGGCAGCAAGAAGGCAGTACAGCGTAAAGGAGGATTGGTTTTGTAATCCGGTGGAATGGTTATTGTACAAAATTATTTTACAAAATTATTTTTTCATGTTCCCCATTTTTTCCTTTTACATAAACAAAAAACCGACTTCATAATTTAAAAAAATGTCAAACAGGAGTTGACCGGAAAACCGCCAGTCTGAACGTTTGATTTTTTTGTCAAATTTTCAGCAAACAAAAAATCGGATCGAAAATCCAGAATTATCCGAAATGCTTAGGCTGTTTTTCAGGCACCATAAATAGTTGGACGTGTCAATTTCAAGGAATTGATAAATCGAGCAAAATTTGCTATAATATTAAGATTTAATTTCGAAAAAATAAAAACACACATGAAACGATCCGGACTGATTTTAACCACCCTTGTCTTATTCGCCCTCAGTGTTTACCTGGCTTTTGTGCAGGGCAGCGCTTCATTTTTAAACCCGCCTGTGGAAGGCACGCTCCACGCGGTGGCGGCCAGTCCTTTGGTCTACACCGGCTTTAAAGCGGTCGTGGCCAAATGGTTTCTGGTGGTGATGAACAGCTTACTTGTTTTGACCGGCAAAAGCGTTCTCCTTTCCATCATCCTGCTGGCGCTTTTGGTGGAGCTGGTTCTTCTGTATCCGAGTTTCCGCATTCAGCTTAAACAGAAAAAGATACACCTGTTCCACAAAAAACTGGTGGACCGTTTCAGCAAAGGGGAGTTATCTGTCAGTCAAACGGAGGATGAACTTCACAAACTCTACGATGTGAACGAAAAGATCCATCATCGCGGCGCCACCATGGTAATGATTCAGATGGCCCTGTTCTTTTTCACTTTCTGGGGCCTGAACCTGATGGTAAAAGCGCCCGGCCTCCTGACCGGCTCCTGGAGTATTCTGAATTTCAGTTTACTCACCCCTCCCATTACCTACACTTTACCGCTTACGGCCGGCCTGCTTTATTTTGCCCATGCCTGCACCAAGATCTATTTCAAACAAAAAGAAGATTACGTCAGCTCCGCCCAACTCACGATCGCGGCCCTGTTCGCGGTGATCGGCGCGGTGGTGGTGTATGTGTTTGCCGGCGTGTTTGCCGTGGCGCTGACTGTTTACTTCATCACGCTGATAACTTTTGCCACTATCCGTTATATCGTGGTGGAACAGCATGCCCGTAACTGGGGGCAGTTTGCCCAGCGCGAACTCATGCAGATGCTGCGCGAAGCCGGCCCGCACAAAAATCGCTTTCAGTATTTCTCCCGCCTGTGGAACCATATTCCCATTGTGCGGCATATCAATTTCAACTTACTTGAAGAAGGTCTATCCATGACCCTTGGCCTTCTTCTGGCCCTCTCCTTTTTCGGCGCTTTCCAGAAAGCCGATAACCCTTACACGGCTCAGCAAAGCCATCCGGCTCGGGCGGTGGTCGAAGTAACCCAACTCGATTAATATGCAGAAAAAAAATCAAAATTCAGAGGGGAATATCAAAAAAATAAGCAAATACACATTGCTGGCCGCCCTGGCAGTCCTGCTGATCGGGGGTGTGATTTTATACAATGGCCACGAAAACACCGCTTTGTACCGGGCCCAGACCAATCCACCGGATGATCCGTTCGGCGATCATCCTCCTATCGATCCCAATATTCCGGTGATGGATTCCGATGGGGACGGCATTCCCAATGGCGATGATAATTGCCCCAGTATTGCTAATGCCAACCAGCTTGATTCTGATAATGACGGGTTAGGTAATGTTTGCGATGATTGTGACTATGACGCTAATAATGACGCGGATGATGATGGTCGCTGCGCGAATAATGATAACTGCGACAATGTTTATAATCCGAATCAGACAAACAGTGATGGAGATCCTTGGGGCGATGCCTGCGACAATTGTCCTCAGGTTCCCACTCAAACCCAAATCAATTCCGATAATGATGCCTTTGGTGATGCCTGCGACAACTGCCCCGCCATCGCTAATACCACCCAGCTTGATTCGGACAATGATGGATTGGGCGATGTCTGTGACGCCTGTGATTATGATCCCAATAATGATCAAGATGGAGATGGGGTATGTGCCGATGTTGATAATTGCCGAACGGTTGCTAACGCAGATCAAACCAATTCCGATACCGATGAATTTGGCGATGTCTGCGATAATTGCCCGGAGATGGATAATGTGAGATGCATGTTGGTAAACCGGGTATACACCTGCTATCAGGATGACCAGGATGAGGATGGGATCGGCGATGACTGCGACAACTGTCCGGCTGTCAGCAACGCCAATCAAACGGATGCTGACCATGATGGCATTGGAGATGTTTGCGATGAATGCCCCGATGATGAATACAATGATATTGATGGTGACGGCTTTTGCGCGGATGTGGATAATTGCCCTGACTTCAGTAATCCACAGCAGACGGATACAGATGGAGACAGAATCGGCAATACTTGTGACCAGGATGACGATAATGACGGCCATAATGACGCCGTGGATGACTTCCCGCTTGACCCGGATGAATGGAATGACCAGGATAACGACGGCATCGGCGATAACGGAGATAACTGCCTCAACATAAGCAACCCGGACCAATCAAATACAGATGAAGATAATATCGGCTCCGCTTGTGATAACTGCCCGGATATAGGAAATCAGAGCCAAACGGATTCCGACCATGACGGATTTGGCAACGCCTGTGACAACTGCATGGCCGTTAGCAACGCCGACCAAACCGATACCGATAGAGACGGCATTGGAGATGTTTGCGATAATGCAGTTGATTTATATATTCCAGATAGATACACCGCGGAGTCAGGCGAAACGGTTCGCCTGGAGGTAAAGGCAGGTAAGGATCTGGAAGGTTTGAAATTACTTGTGTTGGGATTTGGTGGGTATGGTACTGGTAAAATCATTCCACCAGTAACCATTGATTTAAACGGAACAGCCTTAGAAGGAGTTGTTCATACTTATGATTCAAATTCAAATTCTTTTGCGGTTGTATTCGGCACACAGCAAAACCCATTATTCGGACCTATTAATAATATCAGTGAAAATGATGTATTACTGGTTGCCGAAGTGACTCTTTCTCAGGATTTAAACGATGGAGAAACGATTGATGTTTTATTTTCACCTCAATCGATGCTGATCGACAGCTTTTCTCCTTGTCAGGAATTAGCTGAAGAATGTGTAAGGCCTATCCAAAATACAGCAGGCAGAATTACCGTGGAGATCGGAGACACGGATGGAGACGGTTATGAAAATAATCTTGATAATTGTCCGGACACTTACAATCCCGACCAATCCAATATGGATAATGATGACTATGGGGATATTTGTGATGCCGATATGGATAATGATCTTTGGGAAAATGACTTTGACGATTTTCCGCTTGATCCAACCGAATGGCACGATGAAGACCATGACGGCATCGGAGACAACAGCGACAACTGCCCCGATGTTGCCAACCCTGGTCAGCTCGACGCTGATAATGATGGCGTAGGGGACATGTGTGACACGCCGGAGGTGGTGAATAATTATACGTTTGATGACGTCGTCCAGGGAATTGCGTTTTTCCTCGGCAATTTAGACCCGATGCAGGCCGACATGCTTCGTTATGACATCGATCCTCAAGGTGCCCCTGATGGTGACATTGATTTCGATGACATCGTCGCACTTGTCGCCCTTTATTTATCTCAACAGTAATAACCTTCTTAAACCATGCAAGAAGACATGAATAAAAATCATCATTTAATCCGGATCCTGTTGTGGATCGTAGTTATTCTCGGGATTGCCTTAGTCGGCTATTTTGCTTCCCATAATACCAGCTTGTTCAAAGCAGAGCTGACCCAGGTGGGGAACCCAAGCAATACCAATACCACCCTTTATATCCCCGATAACTACACCGCTCATTCGCCTCAGTCCACCGACACGGTTTCGGTGATGGTGGGGGGAAGTGGGATCGGTGATGTGGTTTTATCACTTCAGGCTCATTTATGGTACAACCCCGATGATATTACTTTCAATGCTAATGACTGTATGAGTTTTAATGGCACGAAAATCGTAAGTCCAATGATCAGCCGCTGTACGATTGTACAGGAAGATGCCGATACTAATCGGCTGGAAGTCCAGATCGTAACCCTTACTCCTGTCAGTACCGTGGTCGGCGATACCTTATTTAAATTAAAATTCAGCGTTCGCGGTGGTTTGGCCGAAGGTTATTCAACTGATATAACAAGTATTTGGGTCGAAGCCAAAAACGCGCAGGCGCAGGTCATTAATACGATTAATTTTATCGGCACTGGCCAGATTACCATTATCGTCGATGAGGAAGTCGATGAATGCGCCAATGTGGATTGTGGGGACTATGGTGAATGTGATCCGAATAATGGCAATTGTGTTTGTGAACAGGGTTACGGCGGTCCGGCTTGTGGTACTTGTGCGGCAGGTTACACCGGTTTCCCAAATTGCGTATTGAATGTTTTCGACAGTCTTCTTGCTATCAGTTTAGAAGTCGAAGAATATCCGGGTGAAGATGCCGTGACCGTCCATCCCACAGACAGCCTTGGTTTAGTGGCTACGGGTACATTCGATGACGGTGCAGGCGGAACGGGCACACAAGCCCTCAACTTCCGCGATGTCACCTGGGTGGCTGAACCCGTGAACCGCCTGAACGACGCGGCCTTGGCCGCCGGGCGGCTGGAACGGGGCGATGTGCCGGGAATGGCGGAAGTATTTGTCGAAGCTCAGCGCCCGGATGACTCAATAGTCCGCAGTAACACGATTTCCGTCAATGTGCCGGCAGGTCCTATTATTGAATACGCTCGCATCATCGGCTCCGCGACCGAAGAACGGGGCGGCCGGTTTAATTTAAGTGTAAAGGTCAGTGATGCCGATGAGGTTACCGATATTCAGGACATGCGCACGCTGATCGTCCGTTCCGGATTTAATACATACAACGAGATCAACAGTGATCCGAATAAAGTGGTGTTCAGCACCGATCCGTTTACCGCCAACGAAGTGGCCGCCATCAATGCGGAGGCGCAGGAAGGGGAAGCTCAGGGCGTCCTTCAGTATTTCAAAGTCTACAGCATCAACGTGGATGTGCCGGAAAACGCCCAATTGACCGACGGCGCTTATAAGCTCCTTCTTGAGATCACCGACACCCAAGGCCGATTGGCCACCGCTGTTCTACCTATATATATAGGCGCGCCGGCCACGGGTGATGTGAGCGGGGACGGACAGCTCTCCCCTTTAGACGTGGCGCTGGCCTTTCAGATCGCCAATGGCGAAATCCAGCCTACCCAAAACCAGCTCAGAGCCGCCAATATGGATGGCCTGGGCGGCGTCACGTTATTTGATGTCGTCTTATTGTTTCATCAGGTAACCCAGCAAAACTAACCCAAAAAAACAAAACCAACCCCCTTTATCATGGAAAACGAAAACTTAAATACAGAATTTAACCCGATCGAGGGCCCCCCTGAATCAAGTTCAGGGGAGGATCCAATCGTTGACCCAGTCGAAAATACAAATGATTCGACTATCGGGTCTACAATGGGGTCCACGACTGGATCTACGATGGAGGAAAACATTCCTCAGAGTCAGTCGCAAGCCGAGATACCTCTCGAGGCCTCTGCTGAACCTGTGGCTCAAACGGAACCGGAAACTGCCCGTCCGAAAAGACGATGGTTACAATACACCCTATTCAGCCTGCTCGCTTTGGTTTTGGCGGGTGCGGGCTATGTGGGTTATACCAATCCTCAGATATTCCGGGCGGCGATTACAGAACTGGCGGAAGTACCGGCAGGCGGAGCAAAACTTTACATTCCGAATTACGAAGCCGCCCCTGATGATAACGGGAATATCGCGGTTAAAACAAAAGGAATGGATGTCGGCGACTCCGAACAGATCCACAGCATGCAGTTCACTCTGAAGTACGAGCCGGTAAACGCTATGACCTTTAACGAGAACTCCATTGTGTTTGACCAGACTACCGCTTTTCAATCCGCGGATCTAAAAGGGGTGAATACCAATACACCCGGCCAGGTAATCCTCTCGTTCTTTTCGAACGATGGCGCGGTGGTGGATGCTAACGACCTGACTTTATTTAAATTGAATGTGGATGTCAGCGGTCCTGCCGGCAGTACCATTACCATGGAAGCAAGTGATGTAGAAGTGGTCATAAAAGACAATAACCAGTTTGTGGTCAGTGATTATTTTGACGCCATCGACGCGGGTTCCATTAATCTGATCACCCAGGCAGATCTGCGCGTGCTGAATGCCGAAGCGCTCGACAGCACCCATGTGCTCGTCCGTTTCTCTGATTTACTCAGTCAGATCGGTACGCCGGGTTCTGAAGAGGGGGATTACTTTTTAGATGGTTGTCAGGGGTCCGTTCATCCCTCAAATGTGGAAAGCGGATTCAGTCAGGGATACGACCAGAGCACTGTGGTCCTCACCACAGCCGCCCAGAACCCAGGCATCCCTTATCTTCTGTGTGTGATGGGCAATGAGGTGAAAGGAAATGTGGATGGGCTGCTGGATGATGATTACCGCCAAGCCAGTTATTTTGGCTTCGGGCAGGCGCCCGCGGGCCTTAGTGATTTCAATATGCTGAGCGCCCAGGCCACGGCTTATAACAAAATCCAGATCGCTTTCAGCGATCCTGTGGAAGTCGCGTCCGTGAGCGCGGGCAGCTTTACAGTTACTGTTGCGGGTGGCGCCGGCAACCCCGTTCTTAATGCCACTGCCAATGATGACGTGGTGGAACTGACTGTGGATAACGCCCTTTTGAAACGGAATACCTATATCGTTACCGTGGATGACGCGGTCCGGCGCGCTAGTGACAATGCAGTCATCGGCGTTTCCAAAATCGCGCTGAACGGTTATAAAAATGGCCCGCGGCTGATCGATGCGGTGTTCGCCGATAACGCAAATTTATCCCTCACTTTTGATGAGAATGTTGAAGCGAATGGTGACATTGGTGATATTGTCGTCACCGGCCAAAGTGTGAGTGTAGCCGATCTGACTGATTACACGGTCGGCGGAAGTACGATCACGGTTACCGGGCTTGGAGCGCTGAACAGCCCGGATGGCAATGAGATGAATTATACGGTGGTAATAAACACCAATGCCGGTAATGGCGAAACGGCTGTCGACTCCGATTACAACCGCCTGCCCGTCTGGGAATATGGCAGTGTGAACGGGCCGAACGGCATCGGCGCGGTGGAAGCCACCCGCAAAAATACCCTCGAGATCAGTCCGGGCACCGTGGCCTTCGGCGCGGTGGACGCCGGTGATGTGGAGGTGATGAGCTATGACAACAATTTAAGTAAAACCACCCTTCCGGTTTCCGATGTGTCGGTTACCGGTGAAGGGAAATTAGTGGTGGTGACCAGTCAGGCGTTTAATCCTGAAAAGCATTATCTGGTTCGCGTGGGCGCCAATCCTTCTATGGGGGTAGGCGGTTTCGCGCTTGAAACCTTTGAAATGGTAAGCGCTCAGGCGACGGAAAAAGATAAAGCAATGGTCACTTTCTCGGAAAATATCGACCAGTCCACCATCAGCGCCAACGCGTTCGGTATCGATGGCGGACTTTCTATCGATTCTGTTGCCGTCCAGCCCGGATTTACCCAGGTGCTTCTCAGTTTAAGCGGTGACATGAATGCCGGGCAAGTGTACGTGGTGCAGGCCGACACAGGTTCCGGTGGCGTCCGTTCCTTCTTCGGAGGAAAAACACTTACCCCGTACGCGGGGGCGCTGGCTGGTTACCAGACGCTGGCTGGCCAGAGCGATGTCCAGATCGAATCCATTGACGTGAATTCCGGCACGGAACTCGTCCTGCATTTCTCCGGAAACCTTGACGCCAACACCGTTACACCTATAAACATCCGCATTGAACGGTTTGTGCAGGGAGGCACTGAACCGCTTACCATCACCGCTGTCGAAATGGTTGATGGAAGCACCGTGCGTCTTACAACGAATAATCAGGTAGCCGATGCCAACTATTTTGTCGGCTTTGTCGGCGTGAAAGATGAACAGGGATTATTGCTCGGCAATACCCGCGTGCTGAATTTCTTCGGCTACACGGTTCCGCCCGTCCGCATCGGTAACCTCACCCCGAATGCCGTGACCAACGAAGTGGATCAGGTGATCGTGGTGCTGGGTGAAAACCTCGATACCGTCGTAGAAGCCCGGCTGGGCAATACGGCGGTCAGTATCACGGAACAGACCCAGGGCGCGCTCAGCCTCATCGTACCGGCGGGTTTTACATCCGACATTTATGATCTTACCCTGGTCAATCAGGCGGGTGAGACCGAGATGATGGCCCAGGCACTGGCTGTTACGTTACCCGAACAGCCCATGCGCATTGTTTCCGATAATTCCCGCGCCATCCCGAACCGCGTTCCGCCGGACGGCGAAACCGAGGTCACCTTCTGGGTCCAGGTAGAAGATCCGCTGGATCTGGCGAATGTAGACAGCGTGACCATCGACCTTGAGCAGATCGGAGGTAGCCGCGCCCAGGAAATGGAAAAAGACACGGGTCTGCAGCCACGGTTTAAACAATATTATACCTTTACGACCACGGTTGATCCGGTCACCCCGACGCAGGACGAACCCTATCAGTTGGCTGTGGAAGCCAAAAAAGGCGCGGAAGCTGTACAGGGAACCGTTTCCCTTTACGTCACCCGCGATGTCCTTGGCAGTGTGGCCCCGGTTTTTGACCAGGTTTACGTCAATCCGGGCACCGTGCCGCCGGATGGCTTAACAGAGGTCACGATTTCCGCTAAGGTCACCGATCCGGACGGCGCCAACACCATCACCTCTGTTGTGGCGGACCTCGGCCCTCTGGGGATTGGTTTTATCAGCTTGAATAAACTGGATGTGGCTGGCCAGGCCGATGAACAGGTCACCGGCTGGTATGCGTCGGATACCTTTACGATTCCGGAAGCCACACAGGAAAAGAATTATACTTTAACGGTCAGCGCGAGTGACACCACCGGTGAAAGTTCAACGGCGGATATCACTCTTAATGTGTCCACAGCGCTTACCGGTCCGCATATTGATCCGGCCCACAGTTACATCGGTCCACGTAAGTCCGTTCCGAAAGATGATAAAACACCTTTTTCTATTCACGTGATGGTCGGTGATCCGAACGGCGTGGCCGACATCGACACGGTTAACGCGTACTTCGGCACGTTGGGCCTTTCTCCTGTGACTCTGCTCCGCGATCCGAACGCGTCCGAAAACGCGAAAAAAGCCCTGTATTCATCCGGCGACATCACTATCCCTCCTACTACTCCGATGGGTGTTCATGAGATCGAAGTGATCGCGACCGACCAGGGCGGCGGCACCGGTAGTATTATTTTACAGGTCGATGTGACTGAAAAAGACATGCTTGGCGACGCCCCGCTGATCTTTTCCGATAAATCCTACACGAATCCGAAACTGACCAAGAATGACGGCCAGACGCCGATTGCCTTATACGCCTTTGTGCGTGATGACGATGATGACCTGGATTCCGTAGTCGTCAATCTGAGCGGTATCGGTCAGGTGGGTGCGGAAGCCCCTGCTGATTTCCAGATCCAGAACACGGCGCCGATCGTCCAGCCTCCGGCTGGAGGCGGCATGCCGCAGGCCACTTGTCCCACAGGCTCCAACACTATTGTGTGCATGCAGCCCAGCTTTAAAGAAGGCCGTGACGGCCAGTGGTTTGTGCTCCCGGATGTGGTAGTTTCTTCCGGCACACCAGCCAGTTCCCAGCCGTATCAGGTCGAAGTGATCGCGACCGATCTGTCGGGCAAGACCGCCCGCGGTAAGATCGGTGTGCTGGTCAGTGACAGCGAAGGGTTCGCGGCAGACAGCCGTCCGCCTCAGGTGATAGCGGCCGTGCCGGTCAGCGACACCGCGGTGGAAGTGGTGTTCAGTGAAGAGATGTCCCCGTTGTCTTTATCGTCCAATGGTAATGATTTTGTCATCACAGCCCGTAATGACATCGCTCAGGCTTTAAACATCCTGGGTGCGACCATCAGCGCGACCGGTGATGTGGTGACTCTCACCACCGTGGCGCAGGAACCGGGCAAGGAATATGTATTGAGCGCCGGCAACCAGCTCACCGATCTTTCCGGCGTGTCCCTGGTGCCCGGCCAGACCAGCCGCGTGTTCTTCAAAGGATTTGAGGACAGCGCTAAGCCGCCTGTGGTCCATTATGTGGCCGCGACGGATGTCGATACGGTGGAAGTGGAATTTCAGGAGAACCTCCGTCCCTCCAGCGTGAAAACCGGAGAAGGGCAGAGCGATTATGACATCACGATCTTTGAAAGCGAAAGTTCTGCGCCGCTTCCGGTCAAAGCCGTCCGCTTCATCGAATCGGGCAAGCTTTTGGAAGTCAAAACGGAACAGCAGAAATCCGGCCAGCGTTACCAGCTCCAGATCAAAGACATCGCGTCGGCCGCCGGCATAAAGCTGAAATCCGCGGTTGCCAAATTCTTCAAGGCCATCAAACTCCGCGCGATCCAGCAGGCCAATTTAAGCAACGCTGCTGACTTAAACGGGGACGGTAAGGTCGATTTTATCGACTTCACCATGTTCTCCTCCGTGTACGGCCAGGTGTTTATCAATGGCGGCGGTGCGGAAGATCAGGGTTTAAGCCCTATTCCGGCCGACCCCGATTCGACCATACCTCATAATCAGCCCGCTAACTAACTCTCTGAAAGTGCGGATAGTTATCCGCACACACCAATCTATAACCACTAACTCCTTATCATGAAAGCCAAAGATATTCTCATCGCCACCGCGCTTATCCTCACCCTTTCCAGCCTGCTGAACGGATGTGCTTTGCTCCCGCAGGAAAAAGCTTCTGAAGCCACTCAGCCGCCCGCCCCTAAAATCAATGTCGAGAAACTGGCTGAAAAAGCCCGCGCCGCGCAGAAAAGCGTTAACCTGGCGTTCAAAGCCGAGCGGGAGGAAGGGCAGGTCACCGTCACCATTAATCTCAACAATCCGGAGGGCAAACCCATCACGTCGGTGCAGAGCTGGCTTAGTTTTGACCCGAATCGGCTCTACGGGAAGGAGATTAAAACCGATGATTCCGCTTTTTCACTCATCGCCCCTTACAACAATACATTCGATAACGAAAATGGTCTGATGATGCTCGGACGCGCCAATCCCGATCCGCTGACCGATAAGACCATCAAAGTGGCCGAAGTCGTGTTCGATGTGAGGGGGGAGGGCGCCACCATGATCGATGTGTATGACTATCAGGATGATCTGAGCGGACACGCTTCTGCGAACAGTATCATCGAAGGAAAACCCTATAACCTTCTTAAAAAGCCGAATAGTCCGGCTCTTATCATTGAAAAATAAATATTTAAAATAGTGTCTCGTGTCCAGTGTCTCGTGTCCGGTAAACTCACGAGTCACAAGGCACAAGACACGAATCACGAACATAAAAATGAAAACAGCACTCAAACAATTAGCCATTCTAATACTCCTCTTTCTGGGGATATCGATTGCCTACGCGGCAAACGACGCGGCCCTTGAGCTCAAACCGTCCGTGACGGAAGTAAAAAGCGGTGAAGAATTCACGGTGGATATTGTGCTGAAGAACCCCAGTCAGCAGAGTGTGATCTCGGTCCGTTCCTGGCTGACGTACGACAAGGCGAAGCTGGAAGCGGTGAATATCGACAGTAGTGCATCTTCATTCACTCTGGCGGCGCCCGGTGAAGACCAGGTAAGTCAGGGGGAAGGAAAAGTGAAGATCGGCCGTTCCAATATTGCCGGAGGGGTGAAAGAAGCGGAGACCACGGTCGCGACAGTCCGTTTTAAAGTGCTGGAAGCGTATGAAGCGACCACGGCAATCAGTTTTTATGATTATCAGGCCAGTGAATTGGGCCACACCAGTGTCAACATCATCGACCAGGGTTTTCCGGCCAATATCCTTTTTAAGGCGCCGGACAGCCTTCAGGTCAAACTGAACGCGGGCGCGGGTTCCGCTCCGGCGGTTCAGCCAGCACCCACTCCTCAGCCCCAGCCTCAGCCCACCCCAACTGATGTCGGCGGCGGGTTTGCGGTGGATATGGCCCGTCCGGTCAACTTAAAGGCCAATACGGGATCCGGTTATGTTGATTTAATGTGGCAGGCCGAAGTGGACGCGGCGCGCGTGGGATTCAATGTGTATTACGGCAAGCAAAGCGGAACCTATACCCGCCGCCGGACGGTCGGCAATGTCGGCAGTGTCCGCATCGACAATCTCATGAACAATGAGACTTATTATTTCGCGGTCACCGCTTACGACCAGTACAACCGTGAGAGTGATTACAGCAATGAGGTGGGGATCATCGTGAACCAGCCTTTAAGCTCCACGTCGCCTTTCGAAGGGCTTTTATCTCAAGTCTCGGCCCGTATCCCGTCCCAGCCCCAAAACGGCCCGTTGGCCGGCTGGCTGGTTTTTTCGGCCGCCGGCTTGGCCGGAAGTCTTGTTTTCGGACGGAAGAAACATAAATAAATTTTCAATTTTTAATTTTCAATTTTTAATCAATTACAATGGCTAAGAAACAAGCAAATTGGATCACCATTCCCGAAGAGACGATTCACACCCCTGTTTCCAGAACGAGCGGAAAGAAAAAAGGAGGATCTTCTGATACCGTTCGGAATAAAATATTCTGGGGAATCGGCTTTGTGGTCATGATCATCGCGGTCTTTGCGGTGATGGCTCCTGCCCAGTTCAATCAACTGATCAAGGGCAGCCTGTTCGATGCGGAGGGTGTCGGGAGTCCGATCACCAGCCCCTCTGACCTTTTGTCCCCGGGGGGCGGAACCGATGAGACGGGTGAAGAAACCGCTGATACGGCAGAAACCGAAAGCGCTGCCGCAGAGACGGTCCAGGAACCGTCTTCTGAAGAGGGTTTTATGGAAGAAGAACCTGCCGAAGAAGAACCCGATGAAGGTTACGTATCCGAACCCGTGGTCCAGCCGGAAGAAGAGGCGGTGACCATTGCCATTGAACCTATTGCGGAACCTGAACCGGTCGATGTCGGACCGATAGGCGAGGGCGAAGGAGAAGGTGAGGGTGAAGGTGAAGGTGAAGGTGAGGGGGAACTACAGGCCATGACGGACGAAACCGCCACCGCAAAAGACACTCAGGCTAAATTGATTGAAGAACTCAGCAAACAGCTGGGGGAACTCCAGAAACAGCGCGAAGAAGATATCAAAGCCATGGGAGAACTGGCCAAAGTCGCCGAAGAAGGCATGAAGCCCGCGGCCCCCGAAGCCACCGATACCGGCATCCCGCCCAGCGTGACTACCACGTCGGCCCTCGGCCAGCCGCCAACAGTCCAGCCCGGCTTCCGCGTCAATACTCATACCGTCACCATCACCCCGCAGGAAATGCTGAACCGCAACATGGCTGGCGGTTATCAGGTCGCCCAACAGCCCGTAACCACTCCTGTTTACCAGCCCGCTTATCAAGTCTCCACACCTTCAGCGGTCCAGACTCCCGGCACAGGTCCGTCGGAGGTTATGTTTATCGCCTTTTTGCTCACGTTTGCCAGTTTGCTTGGCTGGAAACTGATCCGCCTGTCTCTTGTTTAACGAAATGACGACATAACGAGATGGCAAAGCAATCTGCCATTTCGTCACAGCGTCATTTCGTTGTATCGTTTTTAGCAATGGTGTAAAATGAGCAGGCTTTTTTAACGTAAACAAAATCATGCAGATCAAATTCCACGGGCATTCATGCCTTTCTATTAAAAACAATATTACAGTCCTGACCGATCCTTACGACGACAGTACCGGTCTTACCCTGCCGAACCTAAAGGCGGATGTGGTGACGGTGAGCCATAACGATCCCCATCACAACAATTTCTCGGTCGTGAACGGCGAACCGAAAGTCTTCAGCTGGCCCGGAGAATATGAAACAGGAGGATCACACTTTAAGGGAATCGCCTCTTTCCATAACACGAAAGACGATGTGGAACAGAAGGAAAATACTATTTTTGTTTTTGACCTGGATGGTATTCGCTTCTGTCATCTGGGGGCTCTTGGTACGAAATTGATCCCTGAACAGCTCGAAAAAATCGGTGATGTTGATATCCTTTTTATTCCTGTCGGAGGTAAGGAGGGGCTAGATTCCAAAAAAGCCAAAGAAGTCGTGGAACAGATCGAACCCCGCATCATCATCCCCATGGCTTATCACACCGAAGGGAACAAATGCGGATTCGACGCGGTAGATGTTTTCTTAAAAGAAATGGGATCTCAGGCAGGCGAACCGATTGATGTTTATACCGTCAAACGCAGTGAATTGCCGGAAGACGCGAGTAAAGTGGTGGTCATTCAGCCCAGCTGATTAAATTTTCAATTCCAAATCCAATTAACTGAACATAATCTCTGAATTTGATTCAGAGTCTCTCCGGAATTCTGTTTAACGGTGAGTTCCTGAACTGAATTCAGGAATTTAATCTTGGGAATTGGTCATTGGAAATTTTTGAGGTATAGTGTTATCGTCTTTTTTATGGAATAGGAAAAGCTTCAAGACCCCGTAGTTCAATGGATAGAACAAGGCACTCCTAAGGCTTAGATACAGGTTCGATTCCTGTCGGGGTCACCACCATTACTCTAGCTTAAAGCCAATTGACCGCTGATTTTTCGGTTTGTTGGTCAGTTTTTCAATGGTCTGCCAAATGCGCCGGAATTCACGGCTGGTCTGATGAGAATTTTTTAATACAAATTCCTTTAGTTCGCCCAGCTCTTTTATCAGTTCTTTATGTGACGCGAGTGTTTCGCGCAATTTAATAAAAGTACGCACAACATCAATACTTACCGATATCGCTCGTTTACTTTTTAAAACATTGGCTGCCATTACAACCCCGTGCTCAGTAAAAACTAAAGGTAAATATCGTCTTCCACCTCTTCCGACGTTTGAGGTAACAAATTGTGACCTCAAAGAATTCCATTCATCTTTCGCTAACCGAAAGGCAAAATCTTCGGGAAAACGATTCGTATTCCGTTGAACAGCTTGGTTAAGAGCTTTAGTTTCCACTCCATAAAGCGCCGCCAGATCCTGATCCAGAATCACTTTCTGACCACGTATGATATAAATGGAGCGCTCAACATACTTTGATGGTATAATAGATTCATCTTTTTTCATAAAATTCATTTAAATACTACGGAAACGGATTATATATGAAAAACTGTAAGCAGTGCAACACAGGCTTCGATATAACCGATACGGATCGGGATTTTTATAAAAAAATAGATGTTCCCGAGCCGATTTTGTGTCCGGACTGCCGCAATCAGCGACGGATGTCGTGGCGGAATGAAAAGACATTACATAAACGAAAATGCGATTTGTGTAGCAAAGATATTGTTTCGATTTATTCTCCTGATAAACCATTTCCGGTTTACTGTCAGGAGTGTTTTTGGGGAGATAAGTGGAACGCTTTGGATTACGGCCAAGGATTCGATTTCAATCGTCCGTTTTTTGACCAATTCGAAGAACTGATGCTGAAAGTCCCAAGGCTGGCCATTGTGAACAAGCAATCTCAAAACAGCGATTACTGCAATTATTCATTCGCCAATAAAAACTGTTACCTCACTTTTGGCAACCATTATGAAGAAGACTGTATGTACGGCCGTTATTCCACCAAAAACAAAAACTGCCTGGATTATTTATTCACGTATAACAGCCAGCTTTGTTACGAGATCAGCTTTACCAAAAACAGTTATGAGTCCGTTTATCTGGAACACTGTGATGGCTGTCAGTCCTGCCTTTTTTCCTCCAATCTGATCGGCTGTAAACACTGCCTGCTTTGTTCAAATCTAAACCACAAGGAATATCATATTTTAAACCAGCCATACTCTAAAGAGGATTATTTTGAAAAATTGAAGGAATATCAGCTGGAAACGTATCCGGGGTTCCAGAAAACCCGCACATTTTTTAAAACGGAATTCAAAACCCAATTTCCGCATCGTGCCACTTATCAGGTGAATTGCGAAGACAGCATCGGCGATAATCTGAACCATTGCAGAAACGTCCGTGATTGTTTTGACTGCACGAATTGTGAGGACATCGCTTACGCCGTACAGATCGATGAAACGTATGATTCCATGGACATGACCTGCATGGGCTACGATCGGAGCGAAGTCTGCTACGAGACCATCGGCTGTTCCGGCATATTCAACTGCCTTTCCTGTGATTCCTGCTGGCATAACCATGACCTTTTTTACTGCAATACCTGTTTTTCCGCCAAGAGCTGTTTCGGGTGTATTTCTTTACAGCACAAAAATTACTGCATTCTGAATAAACAATATCCGAAAAACGAATACGAGGAACTCAAATCCAAAATCGTGGAGCATATGCGGAAAACGGGGGAATGGGGTTTGTTTTTCCCGACAGACATTTCCCCTTACGCCTATAACGAGACGATTGCCAATGAATATTATCCGCTGAATAAAGATGAAATCGGCAAAAGGTCGTGGAAATGGAAAAAGGAAGAAGACAAGGTCTTAAATGTTACTAAAACCATTCCGGCGAGTCGGTTGCCGGACACGATCAGTGAAATCCCCGATGACGTGCTGAATTGGGCGATCGAATGCGAAGAAACCGGCCGGCCTTTCAAAATCCAGAAACAGGAACTGGCTTTTTACCGGAAACTAAACCTTCCGTTTCCCCATTTCCACCCGGACGTACGGTTTGGCATGAGGATGCAGAGGCGGCGGCCGCGAAAGTTATCCGACATAAAATGTGACCAATGCGGAGCAAAAATAAAAAGCAGTTTTCCGACTGTACAGGCGGAAAAAGTTTATTGTGAAAAATGCTTTTTAAAACATACTGAATAATGGCCAACTGTAAAAACTGCAATACCGGTTTTGAATTTACGGAGGCGGATAAAAAGGTCCACGAGAAGATGAATGTTCCGCCGCCGGCATTATGTCCTGACTGCCGCCAGCAGCGTCGGATCGCTTTTAGGAATGATTCCAATTATTACCGAAATGCCTGTCATCTCTGCAAGAAGCCTGTGGTTTCCATCTATTCGCCCGATAAACCCTTAAAAGTTCTATGTCCGGATTGTTTCTGGAGGGACAAATGGGATCCTCTTGAATATGGTCAGGATTTTGATTTCAACCGCCCGTTTTTTGAACAGTACGCGGAAATGCGCGCAAAAGTCCCGCGGCTTGCGATCTTTAATACTCAAAGCGAAAATTCGGAATTCACCGTGCACAGTTCCAAGAACCGCAATTGTTACATGGGCAGTTCTTTGGTGGACAGCGAGGACGTCCATTACAGCGACTGGGCTTTTAATTCCCGCGATTGCATGGATCTGCTGTTCTGCAGCCGGATGGAAATGTGTTACGAGTGTGTGGACTGCCAGGAATGCACGCTATCGAATTATCTGGAACTTTGTTCTAATGTCACTGAATCATTTTTCGCGTTTGATTGCCGTGGCTGTAAAGGGGTGGTGGGTTGTGTTTCCATGCGAAACCGTAAAAACCATATACTCAATCAGCCAGCCTCTAAGGAGGAATGTATGAAAACTATCCAAAAACTTAAAACCGACCGTAAGTTTTTTCAGGAATTTAAAGAGAAATTCGAAGCGTTAAAAGCCAGACTCCCCAAAAGGGAATCCTGGTTCACGAACGCGGAAAACTGTTCAGGTAATTATATTGTTGATTCTAAAAATGCCCGCCATGCGTACAACATCAAATACGTGGAAGACGCCAGGTATGTGTATGATTCCCATGCCCTGAAAGACTGTTTCGATGTAACGCGCATAGGGGGCGGTGAGATGTTATATGATTGCAAGGCGGGGGTGGATCTGTCTTTTGCCAAATTCTGCAATCTGGTTTATCAGTCCGACAATACTGCTTACTGCGATAACTGCCATGCCAGTCATTATTGTTTCGGGTGCATGAGTTTAAAACGGGAACAGTTTTGCGTCCTTAATAAAAAATATTCAGAAGCCGATTACAAAAAACTTGTCCCAAAAATCATCGACCATATGAAGAAAACAGAGGAATATGGCGAATTTTTCCCGGTAGAATTGTCCGCTTTTGGTTATAACGAGACCAAGGCCATGGAATTTTTCCCCATGAACAAAAAAGAGGTGCTAAAAAAAGGCTGGAATTGGTCAGATTATGAAGTTCCGTCTCCCAAAAACATCAAAACGATTTCTGCTGATAAACTTCCTGACGACATCAAAGCAGTGCCGGATGACATTCTGAATTGGGCGATTATTTGCGAAGCGACGGGTAAACCGTTTAAAATCATCCCCCAGGAACTCAAATTCTATCGGACGAAAGGGCTGCCTGTTCCCAAACGTTATCCGCGTCAGCGTCATTTAGACCGCGTAGCCCACCAGAACCCTCGTAAACTTTATGACCGCAAATGCGGCAACTGCCAAAAACCCATTCGCACCACTTACGCGCCGGATTGCCCCGAAAAGGTATATTGTGAAAAATGTTACTTAACAACCGTTTACTGATGCCAACCTGCCAGCTTACCAACACAGAATTCGAAATTTCCGGCATGGAACGGACGCTTTTTAAGAAGATGGGCATTAATGAGCCCAAATACGGCCCCAAAATCCGCCTGGCCATGCGCCTGGCGCTCCGGAACGAACGCAATCTGCATATGCGGAAATGCGATTTTTCAGGAGGGCGGATCATCAGCGTTTACAGCGAAGACCACCCTTTTCCGGTTTACAAATATGATTACTGGATATCAGACAAATGGACGCCGCCGGAACTTGATTACGATCCGGATAAACCGTTTTTTGAACAATACAAAGCGCTGTCAAAAAAAGCGCCGCGCGTGAATATTTTCGCGCCGTACAATGAAAACTGCGATTATTGCAACGCGGCGGAAAAGAACAAGAATTGTTACATGCATATTCTGGCAGACCGGTGTGAGGATTGTTACTACACCCATGGCATATTCAATTGCCGCGACTGCATCGATTCCGCTTTCCTGCATGACAGTGAACTCTGTTTTGAGTGCGTGGATTGCCGGAAGGCCTATCACTGCCGGATGGGATTTTTGCTGGATAACTGCAGTCACTGTAACTTTTGCTTTGACCTGCGGGGCTGTCAGAATTGTTTTATGTGTTCCGGTCTCCGTAATCAGAAATACTGTGTTAACAATGAACAGCTGGGCAAAGAGGAATATGAAAAAAGAATGGATGAGATCCGTTTTGGTTCTTATGAAACCTTCGAAAAACTTAAACGACAATTTGTCGACAATATCCTCTCAAAAGGAGACTACACCCGCCTGATCAACACAGAAAATTCAGATGGTAATTTTTTGATCAACTGCAAAAACTGTCATGAATGTTACGACGTGGAAGACGCGGAAGACTGCCTGTATTACCGGGTCGGCGCCAACGGCTGTAAAGACGTCATCGACAGCCACGCCATTGTGGATGGCTCCCAGCTGATTTACGGGAATGTGAGTACGACCGAATCCTATAACTGCCACAATGTAGTCGGCTGCTGGACGACCAAAGACAGCTGTTACGGGGAATTCCTGCAGGGCTGTAATGATTGTTTTGGCTGTATCTCCCTCCGTTACAAAAAATTCTGCATTTTAAATAAACAATACTCAGAATCCGACTATCATAAACTCAAAGCCCGGATCATTGAATCGATGGGGGATTATTACGGCAATCCGTTTCCGTTTGACGTTGCCCCTTTCACATATCAGGACAGCGCTTTCCGGGATTACGACCATTTTACAAAAGAAGAGGTGGAACGTATTGGCTGGCGGTATGGGGAAGAAAAGAAGCCGGAAGGCGGAACGTCCGAATCGGTTGCCCAGCTCCCGGACGACATCCATAGCGCAGAAGATGGTAAAATGGAATCAGCCTTTTTATGCGAAAAATCCAATAAGCCCTTTAGGATCATTGAACAGGAGATCCGCCTGCTCAAAAAAATAGATGCCCCCCTTCCCCGAACTCATCACGAGATGAGATACCAGGAACGCATCCGATTTCGTAATGCTTAATCATGAGATGTAAACAATGCACATCATCGTTCGAAATAACCGACGCGGATCGGGCATTTTTGAAGAAATTATCTCCGATTATAGGAGGAAAAACGTTTGATATCCCCGAACCCACTTTGTGTCCGGATTGCCGCCGCCAGCGGCGGCTGGCCCTTCGGAATGAAAGAAGTCTGTACCGCAGAAATTGCGACTTGTGCAATAAAAGTTTTATTTCCATTTTTCCGGCAGAAGCGCCCTTCCCTGTGTACTGCAGTGATTGCTGGTGGTCGGATAACTGGGATCCGCTTAAGTACGGGCAGGATTTTGATTTCAGCCGCCCGTTCGCGGAACAGTTTCATGAACTGAACATGAAAGTCCCGAAATCCGGCACGCTGATCTACCGTTGCGAGAACTGTGAATACAACAGCCTTCAGGGGTTAAGCCGGAACACCTACATGAGTCCGGGGAGTTACCGCATGGAAGACTGTCTTTATATGCGCAAGGGGCAGTACTGCAAAGATTGCGTGGACTGCCTGATCTGCGACCATTGCGAGTTGGTGTATGAATCCCTGAATTCCAAAAACTGTTACAACGCTAATTATTTAATCCAATGTAACAATGTAAGTGAATCGGAATACATGGCTTATTGCGATTCCTGCAAAAATTGTTTTATGTGCTCAGATCTTCGCCAGAAAGAATATTGCATTAAAAATAAACAATACTCAAAAGAGGAATATGAAAAGAAAATCACCGAACTCAAAAAACAGCCCCCGTCTGAATTAATGAAAGAGTTCCTGGCATTCATAAAAACCCTTCCAAAACGGTCAGCCACCTTGGTGAATACGGAAAACTGCGTGGGTGATCGTCTGTATGATTGCAAAAATGTCTTTCACGGTTTTGATTGTTTTAATTGCGAGGATTGCCGTTACGTGTATGACCTGGCCGAAGGGAAAGACATGATGGACGTCGACATTTTAGATAAACAGAACGAACTTTGTTACGAATGCGGCACTGGCGGAGACCAGAATGTGCGCGATCTTTTCTGTTTCTGCCCCGTTTACTCGCAGGATACGATGTACTGTTACTGCGTGTGGCAATGCCAGTATATGTTCGGCTGTAACAGTATTTCTAAAAAATTCTCTCACTGCATCCTAAATAAGCAATACAGCAAGGAAGAGTACGAAAAACTCGTACCGCAAATCATCGACCATATGAAAAAAACCGGCGAATGGGGAGAAAATCTGCCTGTAAGTCTGTCGCTTCATACCTACAATGAAAGCCTTGCAAATGATTACTATCCGCTTACAAAAGAAGAGGCCCTTAAAAAAGGTTTTAAATGGAAAGCTATTGAAGAAAAAACCCCTGATGTTACCAAAAAAATCCCAGCCAGCCAGCTGCCGGATGATATTGAATCCGTCCCCGACGACGTGCTGGATTGGGCCATTGAGTGCGAGGAGACGGGGCGGTTGTTCCGCATCCAGCCTCAGGAACTTAAATTTTACCGGAAAAAATCACTTCCCATCCCACATCTTCATCCGGATGTCCGTCATCATAAACGGCTCAAACTGCAAAATCCGAATAAGCTCTACGCCCGCCAGTGTGCCAGCTGCCAAGCCCCTATCCAGACCACCTACGCGCCGGATAGACCGGAAAAAATGTTGTGTGAAAAGTGTTATCTTGAAACCGTTTACTGAAAGTGCGGATAGCTATCCGCACTTTCAGATAAGTGAAAAAAGCTATGCCAAACTGCAAACAATGCCAATCATCATTCGACGTCACAGACCAGGATAGAAAGCACTATCAGAAAATCGGCGTGCCCGAACCAACGCTTTGTCCGGATTGCAGACAGCAACGGCGCGCCTGTTTTCGGAACGAACGGAATTTTTATCACCGGAAGTGTGACGCAACAGGAAAAGAAATGGTTTCGATGTACCGGCCAGAGATTAAGACAATGGTGTATGGACCGTCTTATTGGTGGGGGGACGGATGGGATCCTTTGGAATACGGAAAGGATTTTGATTTCAGCCGTCCGTTTTTTGAACAATTCCGGGAATTACAGGCTGTTGTGCCGCGTCTCTCGCTTTACGGCAAGGCGAATGAGAACAGCGATTACACCACTCATACCGATCATGCTAAAAACTGTTATCTGTGTGTCGATGTCGGCTTTGCGGAAGATATTTATTACAGCAAATATATCGTCCATTGCCGTGATTTGACTGATTGTTACCAGCTGGAAAAAAGCGATCAGTGTTATGAGTCCTGCTATTCGGTTGGCACACACCATTCCAAATTCATTTATCTGGCGGATGGCAGTACAGATTCTGATTTTCTTTATAACTGCAAAGGCGTCAAAAATTCCTTGATGTGCTGGAATCTGAGACAAAAACAGTATTGTATTGAAAATAAACAATATTCTAAAGAGGATTATCAGAAATTTTTAAAGCAGTATGACACCGGTTCTTACAGCAATCTTCAAAAATACATCACCCGCTATCAGGAGCTGATTCAAAAAGCCGTCCGCAAACCTGCTGAACTGATCAGTTGTGAGGATTGTTCGGGGGATTATTTATACAATTGCAAAAACGTCCATAATTCTTTCAGTTGTTTCGATTCATGGGATGCGCGCTACAGTTACGACTGCTGTTATCTGAGAGATAGTTACGATGTTTATGAATCCGGATTTGATTGCGAACAGCAGTATGAATGCCATGCCTGCAACCGCGGTAAATTCCTGATAGGCTGTTCCGTCTGTTACGATGTCAGCGACCTCCGCTACTGTGAAATGTGCCATAACAGTGAATATCTTTTTGGGTGCATTGGGCTGCGCCATAAAAAATACTGCATTTTAAATAAACAATATTCTAAAGAGGAATACGAAAAAATGGTCCCCAGGATCATCGAACATATGAAGAAAACGGGAGAATGGGGCCAGTTTTTTCCGGTTAACCTCAGTTTCTTTGCCTACAACGAAAGTGCGGCGCCAGAATTCAGCCCGATGGATAAAGAACAAGTGCTGGAGAAGGGGTGGCAATGGTATGAAGATAAAAAAGCTTATCAGCCGCAGATCTATGAGATCCCCGATCATATCAAAGAAGTCCCTGATGCTATTGTGGATGAAACATTGACCTGCGAAGACTGTGGGAAAAATTATCGGGTCATCACTCAGGAACTGAATTTTTACAGGCGGAATAGTTTACCCATCCCCCACTTGTGTCCGAATTGCCGTTATTTCAGGCGGATCAACTTCCGCAATCCTTACAGGCTTTATGACCGTCAGTGCGCTAACTGCCAGGCTCCCATCCAGACCACCTACGCGCCGGATAGGCCGGAGAAAGTGTTGTGTGAAAAGTGTTATTTAAAAGAAGTCTATTAACGAATGGACATCGAATAGACGTCGAATAGAAATCGAATAGACATTGGTCAATACGAAGTCCATTCGAAGTCCATTCGAAGTCGATCCGCAGTCAATACGAAATTATGAAATGTAAACAATGCCAATCATCGTTCGACGTCACCCCCGAAGAACGTCGCCTGTACGACAAGTTCGGCCATGAGCCAACGGGGATGTGTTTTGAATGTGACCAGAAAAACCGGCTTTGCTTCCGCAATGAACGGTCTTTGTATACGCGTGAGTGTGACGCGACCGGCGAAAAAATCGTCTCCATTTACAGTCCCGATAAGCCCTATAAAGTCTATAAAAGCGACTATTGGTATGGAGATCAGTGGGATGAGCTGGAATACGGGCAGGATTTTGATTTCAGCCGCCCGTTTTTTGAACAATTAAAAGAACTTCAGCTCAAAGTGCCCCGTCCGCCTCTGGTAAACCTGCATGGCGAGAACAGTGATTACTGCAATATGTGCGTGTACAACAAGAACTGCTATCTCGTTTTTGGCGGGGACTACAACGAAGACGTTCAGTACGGCACATTGTGTATGCATAACCGCAATTGTCTGGATCTGGATTTTAGTAACAAGAACGAATTATGTTACATGCTGGGTGATACCATTGGCAGTTACGGATGCCAGTTCGCTTTTGACTCTAAAAACTGCAAGAATTGTTACTTTATTTCCGACTGTTCCAGTTGTACGGAATGTATTTTATGCACCAACCTTTCCAATAAATCATACTGCATTGAAAATCAGGAACTTACGAAGGAAGAGTATCTGAAAAAGAAAGAAGAATTACTGAATGGAAGTTACAAAACTCAGCAGGCATTGTTACAGAAATTTCTCACATTACACCAAAGCCGGATCGTCAAATTCGCCCATATGCTGAACTGCGAAAACTGCAGCGGGGATTATATTAAAAACAGCAAGAACTGCCACAATTGTTACGATACATCCGATAGCGAAGACATCCGGAATGTCATCGTGGCTTACGAGGCCAAAGACCTGTTTAACAGCAGTCTGATCGGTCATGGCAGTCAGCTTTGTTATAACACCCTTTCCACCATTGATGTAACCGATGGGATGTTTAGTTATTTCACCATGGATTCTTCGGGCATCCGTTATTGCGATATTGCGGTTAACAGCCATGACTGTTTCGGCTGTGTGGGAATCAACCGGAAAAGGAATTGTATTTTAAATAAGCAATACAATCGTGAAGATTATGAAAACCTGAAAACTAAAATCATCGACCATATGAAGAAAACCGGTGAATGGGGCCAGTTTTTACCGAAAAACATGTCCTGTTTCAGTTATCCGGAAACCACCGCGCATGATTATTATCCGATGACAAAGGAAGAAGCGGTCCGGCAGGGATTTAACTGGATGGACGTGCCGGAACATAAGCCGGAAGCCGACAAGATTGTCCGGGCTGATGAACTTCCCGACAACATCGCCGATGTGCCGGATGACATCGTGAACTGGGCGATCGAATGTGAGCACTCCAAAAGACTGTTTAAGATCACACCTCAAGAACTTAAGTTTTATCGGAATAACCATATTTCCGTTCCCCATCTGCATTCAGAAGAACGCCATGATTTCAGAAAAATGTTTCGAAATCCCAAAAAGCTCTACGATGGCAAGTGCCAAAAATGCGATACCCCCATCCAAACCACTTATTCACCTGACCGCCCGGAGAAAGTATATTGTGAAGCCTGTTATCTAAAAGAAGTTTATTAGTCGAGATCAAAGCCGATCTGCCGTTGACCTTTTGGCTTATCACTTAATTTTTCAATTGCCTGCCAAACGCGCCGGAATTCCCGGCTGGTCTGATTTGAATTTTTTAATACAAATTCTTTTACCTCTTTTAATTCCTTTGCCAGCTCTTTGTGGGATGCAAATACTTGGCGCAGTTTAATAAAAGCGCGCATAATCTCGATATTCACCTTTACTGCCTGAGGACTCCTGAGAACACTCGAGAGCATAGCAACTCCTTGTTCGGTAAAAGCATAAGGTGGTTTTCGATGCCCACCCCAGCTTGATATCACAATTTGTGACATCAAGTTTACCATTTCACTCCTGGTTAATTGAAACATGAAATCTGCGGGAAATCGTTCCAGATTACGTTTAACCGCCTGGACTAATGCTCTAGTATCAATCCCATAAAGTATTGCCAAATCCCGGTCCAGCATTACTTTCTGGCCGCGGATGATATAAATGGAGCATTCAATCCGTTCTATTGGTATAATACTTTTAGGTTCATTTTTTTGCATAAAATTCATTTAGATACTAAGGAGGCCGATTGTATATGAAAACCTGTAAACATTGCAATATAGAATTTGAGGTAACCGATGAGGACCGGCAGTTTTATGAAATGATGGAAGTGCCGGAACCAACACTTTGTTACCTGTGCCGTATGCAGCGGCGGATGAGTTTCCGCAGTGAACGGTTTTTGTATCATCGCCCGTGCAGCCTGACGGGGAAGGATGTCATATCTACCTACTCAGAAGATAAGCCTTTTCCTGTTTACAGCAACGATGACTGGTGGAGCGATCAGCATGACGCGCTGAAATATGGCCGGGATTTTGATTTTAACCGTCCGTTTTTTGAACAGTTTTTTGAATTGAGGGATGCGGTTCCCCGTCTGGCGCTCATTCAGCAGCAACCCATGGAAAACAGCGATTACTGCAACGCGGCCAGCCGGAATAAGAATTGCTATCTGGTGTTTTCCACCAATCACTGCGAGGACTGTTACTATGGTTCCTGGATCAATTATTCCAAGAACTGCGTCGACAACTTAAACAGCCTCCATAATGAACTGTGTTATGAGTGCGTGGGCTGCACCAGCTGTTACAATCTCCGCTACAGCCGGGACTGCAACAACTGTAAAAATTCTTTTTTCCTCCGCAATTGTGCAGGGTGTATGGATTGTTTCGGCTGCTGGAATCTGGTCAACAAACAGTATTATGTTTTTAACGAACCTTATACCAAAGAGCAGTATGAACAGTTTTTTAAGGAAGTGGATATCGGTAGTTATAAAGTCATTGAAAAAATTAAGGCTAAATTTACGGAACTGACGAAAGGCATCATTGTGAAGGAATATTTTGGTACCAATAACCAGAATTCCTTGGGGGATTACCTGAACGAATGTAAAAACTGCCACCTTTGTTTTGAATGTCATAACTGCGAAGACCTTCGTTACTGCCAGTGTATTGAAAACAGTAAACTGGGAATGGACTGGAGCCATTGGGGCCAGGACAGCGAAAAAATGTATGAATGCCAGGCATGCGGTTACGATAATTACAACCTCCGTTTTTGCAATCTCTGCTGGGCAGCGTGCGCGGATCTTACCTGCTGCGACCATTGTTTCTCCTCCAAGGATTGTTTCGGCTGTGTCGGCCTGAAGAAAAATAAATACTGTATCTTCAACAAACAATACGATCGTGAAAACTATGAAAACCTGAAAACTAAAATCATCGACCATATGAAGTCTACGGGTGAATGGGGTGAATTCTTTCCGGCTGCCATGTCTGCTTACGCTTATAACGAGACGTTGGCCCATGAACAGATCTTCCTGACCAAAGAAGAGATCCTGAAAAACGGATGGAAGTTTAAAGAAAAAGAAGAAAAGCCTTATACAGGTCCGAAATACGAGATCCCGGACAGCATCAAAGAGGTGGGTGATGAGATCATCGGCCAGGTCCTTACGTCCGAAAAATCCGGCATGCCTTATAAGATCATCCCCCAGGAACTGAAGTTCTACAAAGAAAACAATATTCCTATCCCCCGGCTGACGCCGGATGAACGGCATTGGGAGCGCCTTGAGAAACGAAATAAGCGAAAAACCTACAACCGCCAGTGCGCCAAATGCCAGAAACCCATCATTACTTTTTATCCCCCTGAGCGGCCCGAAACAGTATACTGTGAACAGTGTTATTTAAAGGAAGTCTACTGATGCCCAACTGCAAACAATGCAACACCGATTTCACAATAACCGATAAGGATCGGCAGTTTTATAAGCAAATGCAGGTCCCGGAACCCACGCTTTGCCCTACATGCCGGCAACGCCGGCGTTTGATTTATTCGAATCAGATCAATTTATATAAACGTAAATGTGATGGAACCGGAAAGGATATAATTACCCACTATCATCCGGATGTTCCTTTAAAGGTTTACCATCAGGATTACTGGATAAGCGATAAGGTCGATAATGCTGAACATGGTCGGGATGTTGATTTGAACAGATCGTTTTTTGATCAGTGGTTTGAATTGGCCAAAGCGGTTCCAAGACCATCTCTTTGCGGAGGACTACAGTTTAATGAAAACTCTGATTACGTTAATTATGCCGGTTACAACAAAAATTGTTACATGATCTTTGATTCGGATTTTAATTGGGATTGTTATTATTCTTTAGGTTTGAATAAGAGTAAGAATTCTTCAGATTGCCTTCGCAGCAAAGAGTGTGAGCTTTCTTATGAATGTGTAGATTGCTATCGGGGTTACAAGCTTTTTTATTCGCAGGATTGTGATAATTGCAGCAATAGTGCATTTTTAAAAAACTGCATTGGCTGTAAACACTGTTTTATGTGCAGCAATTTAAAAAACAAGGAATATTTTGTTTTCAATAAACAATACGATAAAGAAACATATGAAAAATTAATGAACAGCTTATCCAAACATTCAGAACTGCAGAAGTACTTTAAAGATTGGAATGATTTTAAAGTTAAATATCCCCAGAAGCATTTGCATGGATTCCAGAATGAGAATGTTTTAGGTGATTATTTGGTTCAATCCAAAGATGCTGACCACTGTTTTGATTCTATGGAACTTTGGGATTGCAAATATTTTTATCGGTCTTTCGGTTCTGCCAAAAACTGTATGGATTGCGATGAATGTGGTGACGGTGTAGAGCTTTTATACGATGGCTCTATAAATGGATTTAATGTTCAGAACATAAGATTTAGTGATTATTGCCTAAGCCAATCATCAAATTTGGATTATTGCCAATATTGCTATTACTCCAATAATTGTTTTGGATGCATTGGGCTTAGAAGAAAAAAGTACTGCATTTTGAATAAACAATATTCCAAAGAAGAATACGAAGAATTAGTACCGCAGATTATTGAGCGAATGAAAGCTGATGGCGAATGGGGAGAGCATTTGCCGGCTGAGTATGCAGATTATGCTTATAACGAAACCCTTGCACAAGAATACTATCCGCTTACAAAAGAAGAGGCATTGTCAGCTGGCTACCGCTGGCGTGAGCCGGATAAAAAGGAATATCAGCCCGCCACGGCTCAAGTGCCGGATGACAGCCGGTCAGCAGATGCGTCGATCTGTAGTGAATTGTTGGCCTGCAAGGAGTGCGGGCGAAATTACAAGATTGTGGAACAGGAACTGAAGTTTTATAAAGATCAAGGAGTGCCGATTCCTAAAAAGTGCTTTTTCTGCCGACACAAAGACCGTTTTGACCTTCGTAACAAACGCGCCATTTATAACCGGAAATGCGACAAATGCGGCCGTGACATTAAAACCACCTACGAACCCGGCAGTCCGTGGATCGTGTATTGCGAAAAAGATTATCAGGACTCATTGGAATAGGGAGAAAGTCATTGCCAATTGCCTCTGAAATTTGATAAGCTATAGTCTAACGATGCTCCATTGGAAATTGGACATTGGAAATCGGACATTGTTTTATGAAGTATCATTATTTACACGTCATCGTTCCGCAGGGGGAAGCCCCCAATCCGAAAAAGGAAGACCTGTTCCAGCAGGTTTTGGTGAATCTGCAGAACACGGTGAAAGATAAAGTGGTCTCTCTGGAGTTTTTTGGCTATGAGCAATATACGTATTGTTACATCGTGGTGCCGGATGACTTGCTGGAAACGATTCAAGGGCTCATTTATTCCACCTTTCCGAATGCTGAGATCAAACCGACCAAAGATTACACGATCATGTTTGAACCGGAAAAGCACGGCATTGCCGGCACGACGCTGGATTTTAAGTTTTTTGATATTTACCCCCTTAAAACCTACGAACAGTTTACTGAAGACAGCCAGAGCGGCCTTTTCTCCGTCGTCTCTAAGATTGCGTCCGGGGAGCAGGTGTGGGTGCAGATCGTGATCCGGCCCAAAAACGAGACCGCGGGCTACCATTTTAAACGGAGCTGGAATATGCGGTTCGCCCGCTGGCGCCAGGTGTTTCATGTGCGCGACTGGTTCCGGGCCAAAAGCGAGGAGCCGATCCGCCTGAAACGGTCAAAATTAGCGCAGGAAAAATTTAAAGAGCCCCCCTACGACATGGTCGTACGGTGCGCGTATATTGCCAAAGATACTCCTACGGCTAAGCGTAAACTGAATGCGGTGGTCAATAGTTTCTACCAATTCAATTCAACTGATATTCAGGAGTTCGTGGCAAGCCGTATTTCCGCCTCTCCTCACTTTGCCGAGACATACCGCCATCGTTCCATTACGGGATTTCATGTGACAGGCGCGAAAGAGATAGCCAGCCTTTATCATCTTCCAAATGCTGACCATGTGCCCCATATTGTGCATGTGCTCGCCAAAAAACACGAACCGCCTCAGGATCTGCCGAAAAAGGGGACTAAAGACATCTCACTTTTCGGGATTACCAATTACCACAATAATTTTGTGGAATTCGGTATCAAGCGCGAAGACCGCCGCCGGCATCTTTATACGGTCGGTAAATCCGGATCGGGAAAATCTAAATTCTTAGAGCTCTTAATCCGTCAGGATTTTCTGGACGGGGAAGGCGTGGCTGTACTGGACCCGCATGGCGATCTGATCGACAACGTTCTCCGTTATGTGCCGGAAAACCGGGTGAATGACGTGGTGCTTTTTGACCCATCCGACGTCAATTTCCCTATCGCTTTTAACCCGCTGATGAATGTGGGGGATGAGTATAAAATGCAGATCACACTTGGGTTTATCGATATTTTCAAAAAACTGTTCGGCACCAACTGGTCTGACCGGCTGGAGCACGTGCTCCGTTACACCACCCTGGCGCTTTTAGACAGCCCCAATACCACTGTCCTTTCCATCCTCAAGATGCTGACGGACAAAAATTACCGCCAGAAGATCATTTCCCGCATTCAGGATTCGGTGGTCAAAAACTTCTGGGTGTCGGAATTCGCGGCGTGGAGTGAGAAATTCGACGCGGAAGCCATTACCCCGCTACTTAATAAAGTCGGCCAGCTCGTCTCCACCAATATGATCCGTAACATTGTAGGCCAGCCAGAAAGCAAATTCGACATCCGCGAGATTATGGATAGCAAAAAAATCCTCCTGATGAAAGTGTCGAAAGGGTTGCTCGGCGAAGAGAATGCAGAGATTTTAGGGGGCATGATCATCACCAAGATCTACCAAGCGGCCATGCAGCGCGCGGACATGCGCGAGGAAAGACGCAGTGATTTTTATTTCTACATCGATGAATTCCAGAATTTCGCCACCGATACGTTTGCCGAAATCCTTTCCGAAGCCCGCAAATACCACCTGAGCCTGACCATCGCCCATCAGTACATGGGGCAACTGATCAACATCGTCCAGAAAACCGTATTCGGTAACGTGGGTTCCATTGTCAGCTTCCGCGTGGGCGCGGATGATGCGGGAATATTAGCCAATGAATACACGCCGATCTTTAATGAACGCGACATCATCAATCTGGGCATGCGTGAATTTTACACCAAAATGTCCGTAAACGGGGAAGTCCGTGAAGCCTTTTCCGGCCGCACAATAGACGTGCCGACGACCGATAAAGATTTTAGCGATCAGATCATCAAACAGTCCCGTAAAAAATACTGCCGGTCAAAAAAAGAAGTCGAAAAACTGCTTAGTAAATGGGATGAGGCAGGCGAATTTAATGAGGACAATGTTGCTCCGGAGATGGAGAAGGAGTTTGAGGAGCCTTTAATCTAGCCCTTGTCATCACTTTTTTGGCTTGTATAATAGGTTCGCTTGATAAAGCCCTTCTTTTACCTACTAATTTTAGTGATCATGTTTAAAAAATTATTAATCCTTTTTATGGCAGCCTTTCTGCTCACGGGCTGTTTCGATACAAGTAATCGTTTTCCGGAACCTGCTGATGAAATACCTGTCGAAGACACGGAGGAGGAAAACGTTACCGATGAGGAAGTTGTTGATGAAGAGGCAGTGGATGATGAGGAAATGGATGAGGAAGAAGATATGCCCGAAGAAGAAATGGACGAAGAAGAGGATGAAGCACCTGCTGAGGGAGAGGGGACATCTGATGAAGACGACGAAGAAGCCGTGGAAGAAACTGATGACAATGATGTCTTTGTGCAGGCCTTCCTGAATAAATATCCCGACTGGGAAGAAAAATTAGACACCCTTGAATTGACTGTAAACAGCAACGACGGTTCTTTTGCCAGCGGTGGGGTGAGCTTTGCTGAGGAGATCGGCGGGGCGGCCTGGTTTGCGGCTAATACCGATGATGGCTGGGTGATCGCCTGGGATGGTAACGGAACCATCGGTTGCGCGGAGATCGAACCGTATGATTTTCCTTTGGAGATGATTCCTGAGTGCTGGGATGATGAGAATCAGGTGATGGTGGATCGCGGCGCTGAAAACGGAGAGGCTGAATAATCTAATAACAAAAAACCTCTCCCCTTATTGTCATCCTGAATTTATTTCAGGATCTCAGGGAGAGGTTTTTAAAAATAACTTGATTATTTTTTGGCTGATTTGGGAAGCATTTTATGGCGGTTCATCCAGTCGATGGCAATAAGCCACAGCAAACCGCCGCCCAGTACAGTACCACCAAACACACCCATCGCCACAGCCGCGGAGACTTTAAGGGCCAGGAGGATGATAAAGACGATGAGCAAAAAGCCCAGGATCTTCACCCACTTCATTTTGTCCTTTTGCAGTAACATGGCAACCAGTATCGTCAGTGACCACACCCCCCATCCACCCAGTGCGAGGGCGGTGGTAGGATAACCTTCATACGGAATGGTGAATTCGGTTTTTAAAGAAAGAATAATGGTGATCGTTAGGGCAACCGGCGTAATAAACCAGAGGCTGAGTTCCCAAATGAGTCCCACGGGCCGGATGGTATTCGCGTTCAGTTCATCGCGTAATTTCCGTGTGCCCAGCAAGAATGTCAGGATCAGCGCTTCCGCTAAGCCAACGCCCACCAGACCATAGCTGTTCATCCAGTGATCGACAATATCAAGCCAGTACAAACCGGCTTTTGTGACGAAAAGAAGGCCGATTAAAAAGCCGACCAGGCATAAAACAAAAAGAATGCGCGCCCGTTTCATGTCCGGGTAACGGTCCTGGATGGCTGTTACGGCTGCTTCCAGTAAGCTGAAAGCAGAATCAATACCGAGTGATAATAACATCAGGAAGAAAATAAATGAGAAGAATTTGGCAAAAGGCAAAGCAGCCAGAGCAGTCGGGAAAGCAATAAACGCCAATCCCGGTCCGCTGGCCACCACCTCAGGCACGGTGGTATTTAAAACCGCAGCTAATGCTCCCAGGATCGCGAATACCACAAATCCCGCAAAGAATTCCGTGGCAGAATTGCTAAGGGCGCAGAAAGTGGCCTGCCAGGGAAGGTCTTCTTTGTTTTTGATATAGCTGGCATAGGCGATCATTACACCAAAGCCAAGCGATAGCGAAAAGAATACCTGTCCGTAGGCGGCCATCCACACATCAGGATTTTTCAGGATATCCCATGTAGGGGTGAGGTAATAAATCAATCCTTCAGCTGCGCCAGCACGCATGATTCCATGGACAAGAAGGATGATGAGCAGAAGATAGGGAAGCGGGACTGTCCACTTTACAACAGCGCCCACACTTTTCGTTCCCCAGCGGGTAATCAGGTAGCAGGCCACCCAGGTTGCCAAAGCGGCAATGGCGAGCGGCCACACAATGCCCCCTAACTGCATAGGGCCGTCAGAAAGCTGAAGGACGTTGCTGAAGAAATAATTTTTTTCATCACCTGCCCAGGGGAGGGAGGGAGACTTGATCATGTAAAACCAGCTCCAGGCCATCACAGCCATGTAATAAGTCAAGATCATAAAACCGGTGAGGATCGCCCACCAGCCCACCCATTCCACACGCGGGGAAATATTGCGCATGGCATGGGGCGCACCGGTCTTGCTGCGGGCGCCAAAGGCGTATTCAGCCAGCAGGAGGGGGATGCCGGCGGTCAAAAGGGCAACAAAATAAGGAACTAAAAAAGCGCCTCCTCCGTTTTTGAATGCGATGTAAGGAAAGCGCCATAAATTACCGAGCCCCACAGCAGAACCAATTGCTGCCAGCAAAAAGGCCGTTCGGGAGCTCCAAAGTTGACGAGTTGCCATAATTTTGGAGTTAAGGGTTAATTTGCCCCTATTCAAACAAATATTTTAGAGGAAGGCAACCACTTAAACTGGACAAACTACATTTTCCTTATCACTCCGACCACCTTGCCATTTTTCAATTCCTGAACTTGTTTCAGGATCTCACCGATATGCAGAACCTCGGAGAGACTCTGAACTAAACTCAGAGATTGTAGTTGGCTTTATCTTTTTCCGCGTCATCAAGATATTTCTTTTTAACTTCTTCACATAAATCATCCCAAAACGGATTTTGTCTTTTGATTAAATTTATTTTCCATTCCCTCCGCCAATTTTTGATTTGCCTTTCACGATAAAAAGCCTCTTCCAAAGTATTCACTTCTTCGTAATAGACTAATTTTGTTAAATTGTAACGATGACTGAAACTGTTTTTATAATATTTAGCCTTATGCTGCCATGGACGTTCCAGAATATCGTTTGTCATGCCAGTGTATAAGACTGCGTTAAGGGTGTTTGTCATTATGTACACAAAATAGACTTGTTCTGAATACTGCATGTTCATTGAAATACTTATTTTTTTCTACATTTTCCTTATCACTCCGACCACCTTGCCAAAAACCGCCATTTCATTTTGTGGCACAATGGGTTCGTATTTGGGATTGCCGGGCTGAAGCAGGATTTTACCGTCTTTAGTCTTATCCAGATATTTAACGGTGTAGTCCCCATCGACCACCGCCACGACGATACTGCCCAACTGAGGAACAGCTTTCCGGTCAACAATCACCTTATCGCCCTCGTGGATGCCGGCATCGATCATGCTGTCTCCCCGGACATTGATAAGGACCGTGGATTCCGGTTGCTGGATTAAGTAATCATTCAGGTCCACATGGTCCAGAAGGATTTCTTCTTCCGCGGTGGCAGGGCCGGCGGAAACACTGGAAAAAAGCGGCAGGCCTAAGAAATTTACTCCTGGCTTTAAGCGGCCTTTGTCCATTTTTTCCACAAAACCTTCATCAACCAGTTTATTCACCAGTTTAAAAGCGGCATTTTTGGATTTAAAACCAAAAAGAACGCAGATCTCATCGTAAGTAGGCATCACTTTATTTTCACGGTAGTAATGCCGGATACGATTAATTTTTTCTTTTAAATGTTCGATCATTAGCGTACGTGGTTAATGATATAAAGAAAGCCGAAAGCGATGGTAAGCGCGAAAAGCGCGAGAAAAGAATTAATGATCATAATAGGGTAGGGCTAAGAATTAAGCTGATGCCGGTTTCGATAGGCCTGAGCCATGATATCGATAAACGATCTGAACTGGCTGAATCGGTGTAACATCCAATCAGACCATTCCAGAAGGCGATTAAAATTCAGGATTACGATCAGGGTGGTCAGCACCAAAGCCGAAGCGATTAATAGGTTAGTAAACATAATATAATAGATTAAGGACGGACAATCGACCTGGGCCGTCACAAGTCAGCCGGCCGGTCAATCATCAGTAACAATTCGATTATAGTAAACGTTTGTTCACTAAAGCAAGAAAAAATGAACAAAAGTTCACCTATTATTAAAAAAATGGCTTATATAAGCCATAATAAAAAGTAGACAAATTTTAAATTTATTATTTAAAAAGCAGCAAGCAGGTTCACTGTTGCCGCTTTTCAGTTGAAGGTTAATGTCTTGCCACCTTAAAACGTCCTACTTTCAGGGATTTAGCGACCAGGAAGGAAAGGATAGCGGCGCCGAAGCTGAAGAGTGCCCCCATCTTGGCCGCGTCCAGGAAGGAGCCGGCGGGAAAGGCGACCGTAGCCACGAACAGGGCAACCGTAAATCCGATGCCGGCCATGAAGCCAAGTGTGAGGAGGTCGAGCCAGTTCATGCCCTCAGGCAGTTCCAGACGGAACAGCTTGCAGGCGATGAAGGAAAAGAAGAAGATGCCGAGCGGTTTGCCGATCAGCAGCCCTCCGCTTACCAGGCCGGTACCCAGCCCCATGGATCCAAAGGCCACGCCGGCATTGGCGAATCCGAAGAGACACAAAATGATCTCCACAGGATTCTTCCACCAATGTTCAAATAAGTTGAGGGTGTCGGTGGGATGGTCGGGGCGCGCCCCTTCAAAGAAGCCGTCATCCCGTTTGGCGTGGGGGAAGGTGGGGATAATGGGGACGAGCGCGAGAGCCGGATGGATTCCGCCCTTGAAGAAACCCCACCACGCGAGCGGCCCGGCAATCAGAAGATACCACCAGAAACTCTTGGCCTTCAGCCATTTTTTGAGCACGATCAGGTTAAAAAGGATCGCGCCGATCACACAGCCGAAAAACAACACCAGATTCATGTCACCCGTAGGGTAAGCAACCGCCAGGATGATGAGCCCTGCCGCGTCGTCGGCAATAGCCAGAAGCAAGAGAAAAGGGATGGCTGGATGCCCCTTGCCGAACACCAGACGCGCCACCAGATAGCTGAAGGCGATGTCGGTGGCGCAGGGGACGGCCCATCCGCGGGTGAGCTCCGTGGCGCCAAAGAAAATAGCGCCGAGCAGATACAAAGCAGCCGGTGCCACGACACCGCCGAGCGTAGCGATGAGGGGGGTGGCCGCCTTTTTAGGCGAAGACAAGGCACCGCCGGGAAGGAGGGCTTCCCAGATCTCCTTGGCCGCGAGGGCGAAGAAGAAACACATCAGCACATCATTTACAATAAAGTGCAGAGTGATGTGCGGAGCGGCCTCCGCGTGGACGATCCGATGGTAGGCTTCATGGTCCAGGTTGGCGAAGAGGAGGGCCATGATGGTCCCCCCGATAAGAAACAAACTGTTTTCCAGCAGAAAGCGTACTCCGTTTTTCAGCTGCGGCATCGAGTATCCTCCTTTGGTTAGTCAGCGTTAACGTTTAACGTTCACAATAGTCCGAAAAGAGCGTAAGTGAACCTGCTTGCTAAAGATCAGAACCCCATTCGGTAACCACTCGCCAAAAAAAAGGGAGGGCGCCCGAAAATCGGGGTCAAGCTATTTTAGTCGCACCCTTTTTTTAAGTCAATAGTCTTAGAAGAGCTTAGTTTTAGCTAGAGAAAGCCAAAAACTTCAAATTGAGAATCTTTTCGGTTTTATGTTAAACTGCCTGCAGTATGCTTAAAAAACACGTGATTAAAAAAGCTATCGGTATCCTCGGTGCTGTCTTCTTTCTTCTTTTGTCAGTCCCCGGGGCCCGCGCGGAGGCTATTGATTATTCCGAGCAGTTCTTCCGCGGGACCATCGTTGGGATCCGGGGGAGCGGCCAGGAGGATTACTTCGGGGCCGAAAAGCATTACCAGATGCTCGATGTGCGGATTGACGAGGGAGAAATGGATGGTCAGGTTTTTGAGGTCGACTACATCAACCAGCTGATCCAGGGGGTGCCCCAGCGCCTGCGGGAAGGCCAATCCGTTGTGCTGGTTAAAAGCGATCTGGACGGAGAAGTGACCTATGAAGTGTACGAGCCTTACCGGCTTGATAGTTTGATCTGGCTTGCGGTTTTATTTGTCGGACTTGCGGTTGTTATATCCGGCCGAAAAGGACTTTCCGCTCTTATCGGCTTGGCGGCCACATTGCTTATCCTGATCAGGTGGGTGATCCCGGGGATTGTGGCCGGCATCAGTCCGCTTCTCATCAGTTTTGGCGGAGCGGTGGTCATCGCCATGATCTCGATTTATCTGTCTCACGGGTTCAGCAGACGGACGACCTTAGCGGTTTTAAGCACACTTTTTACTCTTTGCCTGTCGCTTTTAATGGCAATTCTGTCAGTCCGCTTTACCGCCTTATTCGGGACAGGGTCGGAAGAAACCATTTACTTATCTTCTTTCGGGAATTTTGATTTAAGAGGCCTGCTTTTAGGCGCTATTGTCATCGGCACGCTTGGCGTCCTGGATGACATCACCACCACCCAGGTCGCGGCCGTGGAGGAGATCCATAAGGCCAATCATACACTGTCGCTGAAACAACTTTACGAGCGTGGATTTTCAGTCGGGAAAGAGCATATTGCCTCCATGATCAACACCCTGGTCCTTGCTTATGTGGGCGCGTCGTTTCCGGTTTTTCTGCTCATCACCAAATCGCCTCAGCCACTGTGGGTCATTCTGAATAATGAATATCTGGCGGAAGAAATCGTCCGGACATTAGTAGGCAGTGCCACGCTGATCCTCGCGGTTCCGGTCGCCACCGGCTTGGCCGCAGTTTATTTTACGAAAAAACGTTAATTGGCTGCTTGTGGCAGACCTTCACCCTGCCGGACCATCTGGCCCCCGGTGGAACAGTAGTCATTGATGACCAGGCAGGCATTTTCAAAGGCTTCGTGGTCAAAATCATCTCCATAAGCCGGACACATTTCCTGTTCCAGATCGCGGGGCCGGCAATGGCCGTGTGTCAGCAATTCGACCAGCACCCGGATTTTGCAGATAGTGTCCATCTGTTCCCGGGGCGCTGTTCTTAAATCATAACGTTCGTAATAACTTCTCAGTTTTTTTTGAAGCTGGACGATCCGTTCCGTATTTTTAGGCACCTGGATGGCATCCGGTTTTTCACGGCCCACCAGTTGAAGCTGGCGGATCATATTGCGAAAGACGCGTATGATCGGATACCGTCTTTTTAAGATGACTTCAGGCGGATCAAAAGGGGAGAGTTGGCTGACAGAACGTCGTGACATAATGAATGGAATTAAAAAGCAGGTTAAATATTATAGCATATTTTTATTAAAAGTCAATATATAGTCGTTTGTCAAAATAACCCCCTCTTCACGAGAAGGTTATTTGGATTAATTTTCTTATTTATTGCTGGCCGCCTTCTGCAGGATTTTCCGGTTCAGCAGGAGCAGCTGGTGCGGATGTTGCCTCACTTTTTTCGCACGTACGGCAGCACGGGCTTTTTAAAAAACCGATCAGAAAGAGGATTGCGGCGATACCCACCAGTAAGTAAACAATATTGGCTGCCAGGGGCCAGGTGCCGAGTAACATATTGACCAGGTCCAGGTCCATGTTCAAAAAACCGCCGATACCGACAAGCCCCCAGTTCAGGGCGCCGACAAAGACGAGCAAGCTGACGATCCAGCATAAAGGTTTATGTTTCATGATTTTTGTTTTTAATTTTTAAAACGGTATTTATTTTAACAGAAAAATACTTAAGATGGGTGTTTTAAATTTGACAAAATTTAAAAAATAATTATAATTAAAAACCTTATTATCAATAAACTGAATTTTTATGAGATCGAAATCAGAACATACCTGCCCCTGCTGTAACAATCCGGAAGTCGTTGAGAAAATTCTGAGCTCCAAAACAATCCCCTCAGTCCTTTGCGAAGGGGTCGTCCGGATTGCTGATTCACAGGGGAATTATCGCTTTAGCCAGCTGAAAGAAAGAGCGGACCGCCTGAATGGCATCCGAACTCCTGAACAGCGCGCGGCGGAATTGATTGAAGAGATGAGAAGGCAATTGGGTTATACCAGTTCTGCGCGAGGTTTTGCCTCAGGGGCATAAAAAATATTTTTAAAAAACCACCCCATTCCGCATAAAGCGTCAGAAGGGCGGTTTTTTAGTTTTACCATTCGGTTTCATCGTCCCATTCTTTATAACTCAGTTCTTCGTCGGGATCTTTATTGCATTTACACTCACATTCAGGGAAGCCGCACTCCTCGCAGATGTCGCAGTTTTCCCCGCACTCACAGTCGTCAAACATATAAGTGTGAGTTAAAAAAATAAGAGACTAAAAAGTCTTATCTCTTTTTGGCCTTTTTTGCCGATTTTTTAGCAACCTTTCTTTTGGCTACTTTTTTTGTTTTCTTAGCGACTTTTTTCTTAGCCACTTTTTTTGCCGGCTTTTTAGCAACCCTTTTTTTAGCTACTTTTTTAGCCGTTTTTTTTGTTTTTTTTGGCATGAGCGAAAAAAAATTAAGGAATAAATTAATTTTATTATCATCTTTTTTTCAAAAAAATCCAGTTAAAAATTTTTTCGTCGTTTCGCCGTTTCATCGTTTCGCCGTTTCGTTTATAATAAAAACCAATGGTACAGCATAAAAAAACCATTGGGCTCACCAGTGAGCAGGCATCCAGAGCTTTACAGCAGTATGGCTTCAATGAGCTGACCCAACAGAGGGGCATATCAGGGCTTCGTGTATTTTTAAGGCAGTTCGCCAATTTTATCGTTTGGGTGCTGGCGGTAGCGGCCGGCATTTCTTATGGAATTGGTGAAGTGATCAATTTCTGGGTCATCGTATTTATCATTGCTTTTGTGATTATCATGGGATTTTTACAGGAATATAAAGCCGAGCGTGCCATGGAAGCACTGAAAAAAATCGTCAAACCCATTACCACGGTCATCCGGGATGGCCATCTGATGACCGTTGAGGCCAGAGAAGTGGTGCCCGGGGATATTCTGGCATTGGAAATCGGCGACAATATTCCGGCTGATGCGGAGTTGGCGGAAGAGGTCGGTTTAAAAACCGATGAATCCACTTTAACCGGCGAAAGTGTTCCGGTCGAAAAAGTTAAAGGTGACAGGATCTTTGCAGGCACCCAGATCGTGAATGGCCGCTGTAAAGCCAGGGTCATCGCCACAGGAATGAAAACCGAGCTTGGAAAAATCGCATCCATGATTCAGGAAAAAGAAGAACCGACTCCTCTGCAGGAGCGGATGGACCAGCTGGGCAAATTTTTAGCCCTGATCGCATTAGGGGCGTCGGTTTTTATTTTGGGTGTGGGTATTCTCAGGGGTGCGTCGGCTTTGGAGATGCTGATCGTCGCCCTGGCGCTCGCCGTGGCGGCGGTACCGGAAGGACTGCCTCTTACTATGACGCTTGCGTTGTCTTTTGGGATGAATAAAATGGCCAAAAAAAACGCCATCGTCCGGCGCATGATGGCCGTGGAAACGCTGGGTAGCACCACAATGATCTGTTCCGATAAGACCGGCACCATCACCAAAAACGAGATGACCGTCCAGCATTTATATGTAGATGGCCGGCTGGTGAAAGTGACAGGAGTCGGCTATAAGCCCGTAGGATTTTTTCAGCTGAACGGGAAAAAAATCGCTCACAAGGCGGATTGGGCGGATTTATTCCGGGTCGTCGTACTTTGCAATAACGCGGATTTAATAGAGGCGGGTCGGCGATGGGAGCCGGTGGGCGATCCTACTGAAGTGGCGTTGCTGACACTGGGCGGTAAAGCGGGTTTCTGGCGGGAGAAACTGGAACACCATTACAAGCGGGTCGAGGAGATTTTGTTTACGCCTGCACGCAAGATGATGACCACCATCCATCATCATGACGATGACTATTTTATTGCCACCAAAGGCGCTCCGGAAGAGATTTTGGATTGCTGTACGCATTGGCAGGTCAACGGGAAACGACGCAAACTGACTGCGAAAAATAAAAAAGAGATTTTGGAGAAAAACAGGCAGTTCGCCCATCACGCTTTACGGGTGTTGGGAGTGGCGATGAAAACCGTTTGCTGTAAAAATATCCCGACTAAAAAAGTGGAAGAAGGTCTGACGTTTTTGGGATTAGTCGGCATGCGTGATCCAGCTCGCCCGGAAGTAAAAGGCGCCATTCAGACCTGCCGGCTGGCCGGCATCGAGGTGATGATGATTACGGGCGATAATGAGCACACGGCCCTGTCCATCGCCCGACAAATCGGGATGATCGGCAAAGGGGAAGTAAAGGCTCTGACAGGAAGGACGCTGGACACGATGAGCGAGCGGGAGCTTTTAGAAGCGGTTAAAGAAGTGCGCGTGTTCGCGCGCACGCATTCCGAACACAAATTGCGCATTGTCAGTGTGCTCAAAAAACTAAACCATATTGTGGCGATGACGGGCGACGGTGTGAATGATGCACCGGCCTTAAAACGCGCCGATATCGGAATCGCTATGGGTATTAAGGGCACAGATGTGGCGAAAGGCGCGGCCGATATGATCCTGCAGGATGACCATTTTGCTACGATTGTCGAAGCGGTCAAAGAGGGCCGGCGGATTTATCAGAACATCGAAAAATTCACCGCCTATCTCATTTCCCGTAATTTTACTGAGGTGATTCTGATTTTCTTAGGCATCTTGTTTTTCGATTTCAGCCTCCTTCCGCTGCTGGCAATCCAGATCCTTTTTATCAATGCTTTCGATGAAGAGATGCCTGCTATCGGTTTGGGAATGGATGTGGCGCAAGGAAACACCATGGCCATTCCTCCGCGTTCGCCAGACGAACCCATCATGAACCGGGCCAATTCGTTTATGGTGTTCAGTGTGGCCACCTTTATGGCGCTGGTGACTTTTATTATCTATCTCACGCAAAATCCTTCTGCGGATATCGATCACGCCCGAACCATGGTGTTTGCCACCATCATCGCCATGATGATTTTCGATACCTATAATTTCCGGTCGCTCCGCCAGTCCGTTTTCGCAATCGGCATTCGGAATAACCGTTTCCTTATTTTTGCGGTCCTGTTTATTGTGGGTGCTACCTTGTTTGTGATGTATTACCCGGTTACGCAGGCGGTCTTTAAACTAACTCCCCTCAGTATTTTGGATTGGAGTGTGTGCGTGCTGGCGGCCATGACAACGTTGGTGTATATGGAGGTGGCTAAATTCTTCCGCCGGCGGATGGGATGGTGATTATTTCTGTAAGTGCTTCCGAATTAATCCCAGCTCCAGGTTGGTGTACCCGCCGATCATGATCAGCACACCGCCGATGGTGATGAGGTAAGAAAATCCTGGAGCCATCACTTTATCGCTGGCGAAAAAGATCATAAAAAGCCCGAGAATAAAAAACACGATCCCCAGCACAATAAAGAACATGGCCACGGGGGTGAAGTTCAAGTGTTTGGTTTTTTTCATGGTGTTTGGTTTAAATTTGAATCTATTATAACAAATAGGTCAAAGATTTTTTATGCGATTAAAAACAATATAATATCAAAGCGAGCGAAGCCAGGCGAGCCAGCGATGAGTGAGAACCGCTATTTTGGAAAGCCAGAAAACCTTTTTTAAAGGTTTTCTGAACATTAGCAAAGGGCGCCAGTGTATTTGCACATGCCGTCTCAATAAATTATACGGACCGCAGAGGTGACATTGACGCCCTAACGACACACGATTCCAGAGAGCGTTAGTCCTTACTAGGACCTTAGCCCAATATAGGAATGTGGTCGGACTCCGAGTTTACCTCGGAGGAGCCTCCCTATCTTTCTATATTCCCAGTTTTTTTAGGCCGCTACTGGATCACGGTTTCCAATCAAGAGATTGGGAATTTTTGTTTTTGTGTTTTTTTCTTTTTGTTTTTGGCCTGCTCTCCGGTATAAAACCGGAGGAGGCTACTTTCACCGCATCCACTCTAGGCGGATGGATGGAGGGTAGAAAGTAGGGAGAGGCTAGTCACCACCTGTATTGTCGGGCGACTAGCCCCTTTCTACTTTTATTGATTTTTAAAGAACTTTTGTAATCTATTAATTATAGCAGTAATTTCACTAAAAGTCAATTCCATTGGGTTTATTAAAAATTAGAAAATTCAAAATTACAAAATTAAAAATTAAGTTTGTAGAATTGATAATAATCTTGTAATTTTGTAATAGATCATCTTGATGATCGTTTGTAATTTTGTAATTTTTATGGACGGTAAATTATTTCTCCTCGTCGGCCCTTCCGGTTCAGGGAAAAGCTCAGTGCTGATGGAGCTTAAAAAAGCCCATCCGGAGTATACGTATCCGCTGTCCGCTACCACCCGCCCTATGCGCGAAGGGGAAAAAGACGGGGATATTTACCATTTTTACAGCAAAGAGGATTTTGAAAAAGGAATCGAAAACGGCGAATTTCTGGAATACGCTGTGGTCCATCAGGATCATTATTACGGCCTGATCAGACAGCCGGTAATCGACAGCCTGGGAAAAGGGGAGACCGTGGTGCGTGAAGTGGACATCCAGGGATTTGAAAACATCCGGACGAAAATACCCGTTAAAAATCTGATCACGATTTTTATCACCGTGCCGAATAAGCAGGAGCTTATTGACCGCATTGTCAATCGGGCTGCGATTTCTGAAGATGAACTGAAAAAACGTCTCGAAAGCATGCATCGGGAATTCGCTTTAGCCCGTGAATGTGATTATTTGGTGGAAAACAAGCAGGGTGAACTGAAAAAAACAGTTGAAAAAGTGGCGGAAATCATTAAAAATGAATCCGCTTAATAATCCAATAGGGAAACACTCTCCTTTTGTAAAAATCTGCACGCAGATTTTTACAACGGAGTCTTCACTCCACTGCGACCTAATCAGTCTTGTTGCGTTCAAAACGTGTTTCTCGCTACTCACAGTCAAAGGTTCTGTTCGGGAGTCGCCAAGTGGTAAGGCAGCGGGTTCTGGTCCCGCCATTCGTGGGTTCGAATCCTACCTCCCGAGCAGAGCTTTTGACATGCGAGGGGGTAGGATGAGAAGGGCAGGGGGGTTCGCCTGAGCAAAGGAGCGTAGACCGTCAGGTCGTCAGCGACTATTGCGAAGCTCGACCGCGCACCCGCCGAAGCTTCAGCGAAGGTGGGGAGCACGTAAGAATATCCTACCTCCCGAGCTGAGTCTTTGACATACGGATTGTGTTTAAGTAATTCCTTGACAAATTATCAATTTTATGAGAGTATAAAATACCCATTTTGATTGAATGGGAAAATCATGCTCTTTTACAGAACCGGCGGTTAATGCTGAG
>JAFGCR010000049.1 GCA_016932495.1 Candidatus Peregrinibacteria bacterium | reverse complement strand
TGACGCGATCCGGAACGAAAGAAGTCCGAACGGACGACTGAAGTGCAGGACTGCAAAATGTAAATTTGCACAGAAAATTTACATTCAACAGAGCGGAACCCTATTGATAGGCCCTTCAGGGCCCACTTACCCCATTGATGAAGGGGTGGGGGCGCACATGAAAAAATTTGAAATCTTCGTTGTTTCGTCGTATCGTTGTTTCGTTATAACGTTTTTTGGCTATGTTCATCGCTTTCGAAGGATTGGACGGCTCAGGTTCTTCTACCCAATCACGGCTTCTGGCGAAAAAGCTGGAGGCAAACGGTCATGCTGTTCTGCTGACCAAAGAACCGACCAGCGATTCGCCGATCGGCAAAATGATCCGGGAGGTGTTGCAGCATAAATGGGACTGTTCACCAGACGGTCTCCAGCTTTTATTCAGCGCGGACCGGGCAGAGCACCTGAAAAACAAGATCGAACCCGCCCTGAAAAACGGGCAGATCGTTATCACCGATCGGTACTTTTTTTCCACCATCGCTTACGGCGCCCTCGCGGTTGATGATGCGGAATGGCTTAAGCAGTTGAGTAAACATTTCCGTGTTCCGGACATCACTTTTTTGTTCCGGTTAGACCCCAAAACCTGCATTGAGCGCATTCAGGGGCGCGGGAGTGATTTTGAGTTATTTGAACAGCATGACAAACTGGAAACGATTTGGAGAACCTATGAAAAAATCGCCGAGGAATACCCCCATTTTCATCTCATCGATGCCAGCAAAAGCATTGATGAGATTTCAGATGAAATTTGGAAGATTGTTTCAGGGGAGCTTTAATATTGACAATATTAAATATTTATTATAAAATAATCACTCTAAACTTTATGAGTGATTTTCGAATTTTCCGTGAAATCCTTTGGGTTTAGACGATCTTTTAACGCTCATCTGCAAAACAATTGGCAACATCAGATTTTTAACCTCGGTTAAAGGCCGGATGTTGTCAATTGGCTGACGACAAGGAGGTCCAGATGGACAACAAGCCCAATACCGGTATCACCCCCCTCATCCTGACCTTTGTTCTCATCGGAATCCTGATCCTCTTCTCGCTCAGCGTTCCGTTCCCGGGCTAACCGCCTGCAGATGTGCTCGTTCAACCCCCTGCCTTCCGCCTGGGAGGCAGGGGCTCTTTTAAATATATTTTTAACCGGATACGCACATGGCCGCTGTGGTGGTGCCGGGCACTTCACAGCCCCCGTCATCCGTAAACACTTCCGCGCCGACCGCGATCACATAAACATGATCAACACTCCCTCCGGTATCCTGGCAAATATAATAACCAGTTGCCGAACTGTCGTAATTGTTACTGGGGTCGACCGGGATAGCGCGAAGGTAAGAAGGGACCAGCACAGTTGAGCAATCATAGGTAGTCGCATCAGCAGGAGCTCCCAGCTGTACCGCGCCTTCAAAACCGCCATTTCCTGCGCCGATACCACTGCTGTCTGTATCGCATTCAGGAATAGCGGCCAGCGCCGGGACAGCCCCTAAATAACAGCTGGGCAGAGCCCCTCTTGATGTGGGGGCCGTCTGATACTGAAAAACAGCGTTTAAAAACGAGCTGATCTCAGATTTCCGTTCTGAGTCGTTCGCCTTGCCGAATTGGCGGGCGGGATTGACCGCGACCAGAACAATACTGGCCAAAATAGAAATAATCCCGATAACGATCAATAGCTCAATGAGAGTAAACCCTTTTTTATCTTTAATCATCGTATCGATTTAAACAATAAAATACAGATACACCAAAGCCCCGCACTCAGTGCGGGGCTTTAATATCATATCAAGTTAACGTGATTAACCGGATACGCACATGGTTGGTACAACGCCGCCTGGTATTTCACAACCGCCATCATCCGTGAATACTTCTGTGCCTTCGGCAATGATGTAAACACGTGATACAGCACCCGTCGTGTCTTGGCAGACCCAATAGCCCGTTGCCGCAGCAGTATAAGTGCTGGTGGGATCGATCGGGATTTCACGCAGGTAAGAAGGCACAAGGGTAGTGGAGCAGTCGTAAGTGGAAGCGCCGGCAGGCGTTCCGAATTCAACCGCACCTTCAAAACCACCATTGCCGACACCGACACCGCTGAGATCCGGATCACATTCAGGGATTGCAGCTGCAGCCGGAACAGCGCCCAATAAACACTCAGGCAAAGCTCCTCTTGCAGAGGGGGAAGTCTGATATTGATAAATGGCGCTTAAGAGTGTGCCGATCTCAGATTTTCTCTCTGAGTCGTTCGCCTTGCCGAACTGCTGGGCGGGATTGACCGCGACCAAAACGATACCGGCCAAAATAGAAATAATGCCGATAACGATCAAAAGTTCGATCAGCGTAAAACCTTTTTTATTCATTTGGTTTTTATGTTAAAAAATAAATTTTTATGGGTTTGGATTAATTTTAAACTATACCCTCCTTATAAATCAAGGGGTTTTCTTATTTTAAAAACAGTCTTATGGTAAATTCGACATGGTCGAGCACATTCAGCCCCTCATCGCCGACCGGCTTATAGTCCATTGTGAAATTCATGAGATTGATGATAAAACGTGAATTTTCCAGTTCACCGAAAGCCTTATAAAGAAGATTTTCAGTGTCTTTGATATCCATCTGAACCGTGTAATCCGCAAAATGGTCGAGGAAAATCTGCTCTTCCTTGCTTTTGATGATGATCTCCGCCTCAGGATCAATGACCCCGAACAGACTTTCCAGAAAAGCAATAAAAGGGACCACTTCTTCATAATCCGCAAAGGATTTTTTTAAAAACACATCATCTTCGGCAAAAGCCTGGATATTAGACTGGACAATGACCTGAAGATTTTTATAGGCCTGCTCATTTTTCAGGATCTCCTCCTGATTCATTTGATATTTTGAACGGAAAGACAGCTGGAATGCGACTGAAATGACAATAAGAACCGCCAAAAGCGCAATCAGTAAATTCAAAGAACGCAGGACTTTACTGCTTTTTATGATCGGCCAGACTCTGGATTTTTTAGCGGGTTTCAAGTGCTAAGGGGTTAGGGGCTCAGGTATTTCTTCTGCGGCGGCGGTTTCTGGTTCGTCCACGGCTTCTTCTTCCTCCTCCTGAGACGGATCTTGATCCGTCTCTGCAGCGTCCCCGTTGGGCTCTGCTGTATCGATGATTTCTTCAGCCGTTTCTTCATCGGTGATGTCTTCGTCAGAGATGGCATCATCTTCCAAGGCAGCGGCTGCGCTGGCGTCTGTTTCCGATCCTAAAACGGCTTTGTCCAATGTGATGTCCATCTGAATAAACCGTTCTCCCTTCCCCACCAGATTGGACAGCGGGGAATGGACCTGGGCAAACAAGGGTTCCTGTTCGAGCTGGAGAATAAATCTTTCCGTGTCTTCGCGCGAGGCGGTCTTGGCGCGGATGTGCAGGCTCATGGTCGCGTTCATATTTAATTGATACCCAACATTCACTAAACTGATTCCTTTTTCCAGATTGTAGTCGTTGATCTTTTTTATGACCTGGCCCGCCGGCAGATTGTCTTGCAGGATCGTCTTTACCTGGCTTTCGAGCTGGACTTTTTGCTGATTCGCCTGAGCCGCCTGCGTTAGATAAGGATTGCTGACTTTATCAATCGATATAAGCCGTTCTTTTTCGCTGACCAGATAATCAAAATACGTACGGGCTGTCGTAAGCCCTGAATAAAAGAGTACACCGGCGACAAGCAGGAAGGCAGCCAGAAAACCCAGCCGTAATTTGGGCCGCACTTTGGACGCGCGGATCTCTTCTTTTTTCGTGTGGGGCAAAAGGTTGATATCGGTTTCGTGGGTGTTCGGCAAAACAGCCCTTAAAGCCAGACCGATGGCATTAAAATAAAGCCGCTGGTCTTCCTGTCCTACCTGGATACATTCAAACTGATCGATTATCTCAGTCTTCGGGAAGGCTTTCTTGAGCGCTTCCTTAAGGCCCGGCCACCTTAGACCCAACTCTACGATGAAAAAGGTTTCAATCAGGGGGAAGCCTTCATTTTTCATCATGGACTGCAGTTCCTGGGCCCTTTTGATCAGTGTGTCGTAAAATTCATTGAGGCGGACCTGGATCTTCTGCGCGGATTCATCCTGGTTTTTGCCCATCTCATGCACCAGTGTGCGGGCTTTTGCCGCGGACTCCAGGTTTAAGTCGGCCCTGACATTTTCCAGAAACAGCTTTTCCCCCATACTCAGCGTGAGCGCATGGGAAAGCCCGCAATTATTCTTAGCCGTTAAAAGCGACCGTTCGTAATTCACTTCGATCAGCATCGTATTGACGCTTTTGGCCGCACAGGCATAACACACGCGGATCAGACTGTTTTTGTCCACATCGATCGCCACCACCGTCAGCCCGGCTTCCTGCAGAGCAGTGATGATCGGCTGGATGATGCTTTTCTGGACTGCCACAAAATTAAAATCCACGATTTTCTTATCCCGTTTCTGCTGTTCCAGGCGTTTATAATCGATGGCGGCTTCACTCAGTTCAATAGGGATGAGGTCTTTGGCGTATTCCATCACTCCCTCATAATCGTCCGCGCTCTGCGCAGGGATTTTCAGATAATGGGAAAATGTCTTTTCTTCCGGAATGGAGATGATGACATCCCTGGATCTGATGGCCCCCTCACGCCCTTCACGGAGCAGTTTCAGGACTGCCTCCTTAAACGCGTCCGGATTTAATAGAATCGCGTCTTCATCGATGATACCGGGTTCCAGCTCAACACGGGAATAATTCACTACTTTGAAGGTGTTTTTACCCATCGACAGTTCTACCGCGGTCAGAGCGGAATTCCGGATATCCAGCCCGATGGTATCTTCCAGAAGCGGTTCCATTTGGTTAACTGGCTAGTTCATCCATATCAACGATATCGATCACATTATAATATTCAAAAGACCCATCATCGTAATGCACATCATGCCGGGCGATTTTCAGGTCATATTCAAACGTACGCGTAAAGCCATGGCTGACGCCCGTGACCGTCAGATTGGCCAGCCGTTCCACAATGCCCGGGGCGATCTGCTGAGGCGCGAACCATTCAATGGCGGTCTGGCAGGATTCATTATCCAGGATGGAATAATTCAGATTTCTCTGGAACTTTTCCTCCTGGCGGATCCTTATCAGGGCATCTTCCAGGCATGTGTTCGCGTTTACCCGCGCGGATTCGTAATAAATACTGCTTAGGGAAAGGGAAGCATTATTCACTCCGTCCAACAGCATGCCGATTGCGAAAAACATCGCTATGGTCGCCACGATCAGCAGGCTGACGATGGCGATGAATCCCTGTGGTTTTTTGGGAGTGTTTTTCATTATTTCCGATTGAAGGCCCGTTGAGGGCCCAATTGACCGTATTTTAGTTTTACAATCAATTGGGCCTTCTATTTGGGTCTTCTACAGGATTAAAAGTATTACCATTTCAAATGCACCGTGAAATAATCGATGACCATGAAGGAGGGGGCACTTGTTTCGCCCACCGGCGGCACGCCGTCCCAGTTGAACTGCATGCGGGCTTTGATGATGCGGTTCTGCAGTCCTCCGAAAAATTTCTGAGGATCAGCCCCGTCATATTTCACTTCAAATTTCTGCTGATCGCTCGTGTCACCGTCCAGCTCCAATGCGCCGATTATCTCCCAGCTGGCAGTATCCCAGTTGTAAAGTTCCACTTCCTGCGAGCCGATGAGGGCGCCGTTCATGGGGCAGCTGGCTGCCAGTGTGTCGCAGAAAAACTGGGTGATGCTCTGATAGGCGATCTCCCCGCCCACTGTGATGCTTTCGAGCTGGTCCACCTGATCGGCTGACAGAAGACTCTTGAATGATTTTTCCCAGTACAGATCCTCTTCTCCTTCCTGAGTACCGCCCATATAGGCGGGATTGGTCGAATTATCATCCAGGAAAGTCTTCCAGCGGGAACACCACTCCGGCAAGGAGCCATCCGCGGCTCGGTAGCAGACATCGGTAAAAATATCACCAGTCACAATGCCCGTGCCCACATCCCCGCAGTCGTCCGAACAGCCGCCCGGACAGTAATACGTGTAACGGCTGGTCGTATAAGTGGGCGGCGTGGGCGCCGTGATGCCCTTATCGCCATTGCCGAAATCAAACATAACGGACGTGAGCGGATTTAAATTGGTATAACTGCTCACGGTAAAACCATAATTATTGCCGGAAATATTTTCCAGCACCACGGCAAAGCCCAAGGGGCTTACGTAACTGTCTCCCGGGCCGCTTAACGCGTAGGTATGCGAATCCCCGCCGGATTCAAGCGTCACATCCACGGATTCCGTGCCGTCTGTCGCTGTGACAATAAACACATCAGTGTTCTTCCGGCCGTCCGTTCCCAAAGGAATATCCGCGTCGTAAAAACGGATCCAGTCCCCGTCCTCGGATACCTCGACCTGGTACGTGACCATCTGGGGGCCTTCCCCCTGCCAGGCATATTCGGTGGCTTCTTCCTGAGCGTCTTCAATGAGTTCGGCAATTCCCGGCGGCAGTCCCAAATCCATCACCGCGTCGTACTGTTCATCGTACAGCAATACATTCGCGGTAAAAATCTGCTGGATATGCCCCGCAGTCATGGCCGGATCGCGTTCGATGATGGCGTCCAGCACGGCCGGCGCTAAGGGGGTGGCGCCCATCAGAATATTTTTAAGGATCCCGTTCGGAATAGGCGGCACATGATTGATCAGAGCGATCAGATCATCCTGAGTAATACAGGTAAACGCGCCCAGACCTCCGCCGGTGCCCTCCGCGCCGCCGCCTTCATCTTCATCCAGGTCACAGGCGTCGCCGATGCCGTCGCCGTCGGTATCCAGCTGGTCGGGGTTTTCCACATCCGGGCAGTTGTCCAGTTCATTATCGACGTCATCATCGTCTTCGTCTTCCCCGGCCGGCAGTTCGGGTTCGCTGCCCGGCCCTTCAAAAAAGATGTCCCCGTCACATTCGTCACCGATGCCGTCCCCTTCATAATCTTCCTGAAAAGGGTTGTACACCAGCACGCAGTTGTCCATCTCGTCACAGATGCCGTCCATATCCCCGTCACCGCAGCATTCGGGATGGCGGGGGTATTTGTCTTTATAATCCGGACAGCCGTCCTCATCAAAATCCCCGTTTTCCAGATTGGCGGACATCACATATTCCTGGGGAGCGCTGTACTGCTCGGTGCCGGTCACGGTCATATGGGCAGTGGCGCCCAGAATGATCTCGGGATCATTCATGCTGTCAGTAATACGGTCAAAATAAAGACTTTCCAGGCGAAGATCATCCGAGGAGAGGGATGATTTTACCCCGCCCTCTGTGATGTCTACGGCCTGATCCGCTAAATTTGCCTCGATCACCACGACTGAATCGTCGGGCATAATCAGCGTCAGTTTTCCTTCCGAGTTTCCTAAAACGGAATTGGCGGTATCGATCTTTTTGGCGCCGGCGATCAGGTCGTACATCCGCTCGACCACAAACTGGCTGTCGATATTCGCCTGCAGTTCGCCCTGATGCTGTTTATCAAAACGAATGGCGTTGATGGAAACCGCCAGTAATACAGGGGTTAACACCAAAAATACCGCAATATACAGGAGGAGTTCGATAAACGTTGTCCCCTGCCGGTTTTTAAAATAATTTTTCATGGCTCTGGTTGTTAAAATTAAAAATTTTACCGGATCATCTCTTTTAATAAGTGACGACCCTTTGCCAATTGGTCACATAAAGCGTGTGGGTGAGCAGGTCCAGCGGAAGGTAATCCGGCGCCCACACCACACTGACATCGACCCGTTTAGTATTCGGGTCTTCATAAAACGCCCCCGTTTCCCCGTCAAAATAAAGGTCATGGGTATCCAGATGCCGTTTGGCGTCGGATACCACCACGCGCCGTTCAAAAATATCCATGTCCGCCAGGTCGCTTTTTACCAGCCATGACCCGGTGCCGGGATTGCGGATGAGAAAAAACGTCCCGTTGACCAGCCAGTCAAAATCCAGGTTGCGCATGTAGCGGAGGATATCGGCGCTCTCGCTGGAGGTGACGGCCGCCTGATGCTGGATATAGGACTGGCCCGTGATCTTGCGCGCCCCCACAAAAATAGCCAGAGACGTGGGCACTAATATCATAAATAAAACCGTGACGATGATGAGTTCCACCATGCTCAGGCCGCTGCGGTTTTTGAAACGATGATGACTGGTTTTTTTATTTTTAATCAACAACCCCCTGGGAATTAATGGTAAACGTATAACTGTAAACAGCGTTACCGATGGTAAAACTTCCGACATTGTCCGTTTTACCTGTTTGTTTCTTGAAGATTATATCATTAGTTATACCAATATTGGGAGCCAAATTCAAATCCGTGATATCGAGCTGCCGGAGCTCAAGGGTGATATTATCCGCATTGGCAGGGTTATACGTATCTTTAAAAGTGGTCAGGCATCCGCACGGAATATCCAGATGCACCCCATAATCCGAGTTATCCGGATTTTTAAGCGCGCGGAAACGGGCTTGTTTGATGTGAGTCATGGCTTTGGTCACATCGATGTTGATCAGGGAAAACTGGTAATATTTAAAATACGCCCCGACCCCGACCCCGGCCAGCAGCAGGAAAAGCGACATGGTGAGCATCACTTCCATAAAAGAAAACCCCGCTTTTTTTGAATTTTTAATTTTCAATCTTTGATTTTTTAGACTATGACTATTTTAATACAACTTTAAAAAAATAAAAATGGCAAAAATCCCTTATTTCACCTTGCCGACCGCAAGCCGAAAACCGCCAGACGATACGAGCCCCGTGATACGAAAAACGTAAGACGATATGATTTACTGGCCGACGTTGGAGATCAGCTGATAGATCGGGCCGATCACAGTAATCACCAGACCGGCGACCATCAGGCCCAAAAGTACCATGATCACGGGTTCGATGATGGTGGTGATGTTTTTTACGTCGTTGTCGACCAGGCCCTTATAATATTTTTTCATATATTCCACTACATGCGGCAGTTTGCCCGTACGTTCTCCTACCCGGATGAGTTTGACGAACATCGGAGGGAAAAAGGATTTTTCCGGAAAGCTCTGGGAAAGCGCCGCGCCCCTTTTGATCTTTTCGATCATATAACCGATCTCGCTTTGGAAGATCTTATTTTTGACGACCGTTGAGGTGATCTCCAGACAGCGGACGATGGTGATCCCGCTCGCGAATAACGTGCCGAAATGCTGGCTGACCTGGGCGGTATTGTAATTCAGCACAATGTGGCCGACCAATGGAAAGCGGATATAGACTTTATCGCGCCATTTCTGGACTTTCGGATTCCTGAAAAGCATATAAATCAAAGCCGCCAGCCCGAAAACCCCGCCGAAGATCATCGCCAGATGATGATTGATAAAATTCGTTATACTGATCATCGCCCGCGTGGCGAGCGGAATATCAGCCCCCAGACTGTTGAAGATCGTTAAAATGCGGGGCATAACAAACAAAATGAGAACAAAAATAAAGGTAAGCATCACCCCAAGGATGATTTTCGGATAGATCAAAGCGCCTTTTACCTTCCGGCGGAATTCTTCACTGTCTTCCAGATGGTCGGCCAGGTCTATCATGGTCTGGGCGAGGGTTCCGGACTTTTCGCCGACCTGAATAATATTGGTATAGATAGGAGGAAAAACTTTCGAAAAACGCCGCATGGCATTTGAAAGAGACTGGCCATTGTTCAAACTTTCAACAATGCTCTCAAGCCGGTCTTTAAAAATCTTGTTGCGCGTCTGGTCTTTTAAAAACAGGATCGCTTCAAAAATCGTAACCCCTGCCCCCAGCATCACGGACAGGTGGCGGGTAAATTCCACCACTTCTTTGGAAGATACGGTGCCGATGGCGCTCAGGCGCTGAAACAGGCTTTTTTTGCGTTTTGACGATTTCTCCTCCCCCTTTTTAACAACCCTTCTTTTCCCCGAGGCGGTCACTTTGGGCAAGGCGCGCATAGATGGCTGTTCTTCCTCTTCCTGCTCCTGGGGCGCGGCTTCAGTCTTTTCATCCGAAAAAATCCGGGTCTCTCCCTCCTCCGCAGCAACGATTTCCTCCGGGGCTGATGGCTGTTCCGCCTGCGCAGCATTTCCGGCGGCCTGCTCAGCCGGCGGCACGACCTGAGCCTCCCCGGTTTCAGCCAAAGCTGTTTCGGGCGACTTAGCCTCCTGGACTTCCTGTGTTTCTTTAAGGGAAATGGTGGGCATGGTTTCGTATTGACTTCGGATTGACTTCGGATGGGCCGTCTATTCGAAGTCTATTCGACGTCTATTCGAAGTCTATTCGGTTACGTTTTAATCACACGGATCACTTCTTCCAGGGACGTCTTGCCGGACAGGGCCTTTTCGATGCCGTTTTCCAGCATGGTGACCATCCCATTCTGGACAGCGATGTCTTCGATCTCATCAGAACTCCCTCCCCTAAGGACGATTTTTTTAATATCATCGTTCATTTCCAGCACCTCATACAGGCCGATACGGCCTTTATAACCTGTATGGCCGCAGGCCGGACATCCCTGCCCTTTATAAAAAATAAATTCATCTTTAAAGACGAGCTGTTCGACTTCTTCGGGGGAGTAATACTTTAAGGCGATCCTTTTAATGATATCTACCAGATTCTTATTGTTGTAAACCAACCCCAGGGTTTCCGTTGAATAGGCATGCCCCTGAAGACAATGCGGGCAGAGCCTGCGGACCAGGCGCTGAGCGATGAGTGAATTGACCGCGGCGGTCAGAAGGAAGGGTTCCACGCCCATTTCAACCAGACGCGGGACACCCACTGACGCGCTGTTGGCATGGAGGGTGGAAAACACCATATGCCCCGTCATGGCCGACTCTACAGCGATCTGGGCGGTCTCCTGGTCACGGATTTCCCCCACCAGGATGCTGTCGGGATCCTGACGGAGTAAGGAGCGGAGGCCATTGGCGAACGTAAGGTTGGTGGCATGGTTCACCTGGACCTGGTTGATGCCCTCAATCCCATATTCAATAGGGTCTTCGATGGTCGCGATATTGACCTCGTCTGAATTCAGCAATTTGATGATGTTATACAGCGTGGTGGTCTTGCCGGAGCCGGTCGGACCAGTCACGATCATCATCCCGTAAGGCTTGGTGGAGTTTAAAATCACCTTTTTATAATCAGCTTCGCCCAGGCCTGAATCAATAAGATTAACGGATTCTTCGATTTCAACCAGAATACGCATCACGACCTTTTCGCCGAAATGCGTCGGCAGGATAGAGACACGGAACGCCACGGTGTCATCGTCAAGCTGTAAAGAAATACGGCCGTCCTGAGCCGCGCGGGTCTCATCGATACGAAGCCCTGCCAGGATCTTACAGCGCGTGATCAGGGGCTCGTGGATGATCTTGGGAAAATTGACGATTTTATGAAGAACGCCATCGATACGATAACGGATCACTGTGTGGTTCTTGGTGGCTTCGATATGAATGTCAGACGCATGATGACGATGGGCGTGCATCAGAAGCGCGTCAAAGATCTTAACAATAGGGATCTCTTCTTCAAACGCTTCGGTTTCCAGCGTCACCGGCTCTTCCCCGGGCTTTGCATAGCGCAAATGCATGGGGAGCATGTTCAAAAACACGTTTTTCAGCTCCTGGTTATATTTACCGATGATATTCTTGATGCTGGAAAATGTCGTGTAATACACTTCCGCCTCCCGGCCAGTCTTTTTCTCCAGATCATGGATCATTTCCAGGTCAAACGGATTGACCGTGGCGATCTTGACCCTGTTCTTGTATTCATCGATCGCAAAGGTGATCACCCCCTGCTTTAACGCGATATTTTCCGGTACGATCTCTAAAACTTCACTGGGGATCTCGATTTTCGACAGATTGATATAGGGATAACCGATGATCTCCCCGACCAGCCTGCCCAGTTCTTCATCTGACAGGACATGTTTTTTTTCGACCAGGTTGTACAAAGGCACGCTACTTGCTTTGGATTCCTCATCCAGGGCCTGGATAAGGGATTTTTCTACCTTTCTTTTTTTAAGCCCTTCAATGAGTTTTTGTGAATCGATATTCATGGGGTCTCGCGTAAAAGATTATTGAATATTTACCGGCTCCGCTTCCGCGGGCTCGGGGATTTCTTCGGCCGCCGGCTCGCTGGTTTTCTGAGTCACGGCTTCTTTTTTAACAGATGATTTTTTCATGGCGACCTGCTTGGCGGCCCTGAATATTTTCTGGCCGCAGTTATTGCAAAAATGGGATTCCCGCGGGAGGATCATGTGACAACGCGGGCATTGGATCACTTTAAGGGCGGATTCCGCCTCTGTGGACGCCAGGGATTTCATCTGGCTCTGAAGCTCTAAAAGGACTTTGTCCAGCTCCACCTTATGGTCTGCGCGGCTCACGATCATCTGGACCAGATCTTCCATTTTCATCAATTGTTTCAGAAAAATATTATCCACCTTGTAAGAAGCCATCTTGGCCAGATCCTGCGGACCTTTCAGGCGGGAATAGATGACGACGGGGATCTGGGCGTATTCTTTTTTGAGGGTATTCAAAACATAATAACCGTTGACAACCGGCAGGACGATCTCGATCACGACCAGGTCGATTTTTTGTTCCGCCAGTTTTTTGAGGGCCTCTTTGGCGTTTTGTGCAAACACAAAATCAAATCCGTATTTTTCTTTGATCTCATGATGATCAAGATAATCCTTCAGGTCATGGATCATTTCTTTATCGCTGTCGATAAATAAAACGGTTTGCTGTTTTGAGGTGATTTTTATTTGGTCCATAGTTTCGTATTGATTTCGGATCGACTGCGGATTGACTTCGAATGGACTCGTCAATTCGATACCCATTCGATATCTATCCGAAGTCTATTCGGTTAATTAGTATTCCATAAACACGTCCACGAGTTCGCGATTGGTCGCAAAGGCAAGGGCGTTTTCTTTAGAGATTTTTTTGGCCTTTACCATTTCAGCCAGACACTGTTCGAGCCGGACAACCCCCGTTTCTTCTCCGCTCTGGAGGGCGTTGTAGATCTGTTCGCTCTTTTCACTGCGGATGATGTTCCGTACCGCGTCGGTCACCATCATCTGTTCATAGGCAAACTGCAGTTCACCGTCCTCACCGGGGACCAGGCGCTGGGAAACCACACCGGTCAGGGTGCTGGCCAGCTGGATACGGATTTGTTTCTGTTTTTCTTCCGGAAACACATCGATGATACGGTCAATGGTCTGGACTGAGTTATTTGTGTGCAGTGTGGAGAGGACCAAATGGCCGGTCTCGGCCAGGGTGATGGCGGCCTGGATGGTCTCATGGTCACGCATTTCCCCGATCAGGATCACATCCGGATCCTGGCGCATGGAAGCGCGGAGGGCGTTTTCAAAAGAAGAGGCATGCGTGCCGATCTCCCGCTGTTCGATCACGGATTTGTTGTTCTTGATGATGTATTCGATGGGGTCTTCGATGGTGATGATATGGGTTTCCCGCGTCTGGTTGATATGATTGAGCATAGCAGCCATACTGGTGGATTTCCCGTGGCCGGTGGGTCCTACCACCAGGAAAAAACCCTGACGGTAATTTTCCGCAATATCGCGGAAAACCGGCGGCAGGCCCAGCTGGTCGAAGTTAAGCACCCGGTTGCGGATCAGGCGCAGGCTCATGGAAAGCCCGCTCTGCTGGCGATAGACATTACCGCGAAAACGGTAATCATCCCCGTAGCCAAAAGCAAAATCCGCATTGCCGTGCTTCAGGTAATACTCGTATTGATTTTCATTCATGTATTGCTTGAATTCCGGTGTGCCTTCTTTTAACTGAAAAACATCGGCATCCTCCACCAAAAACAGTTTGCCGGCCACGCGCAGAACCGGTTTTTTACCGGTCTGGAAATGAATATCCGACGCGTTGCGGTTAATGGCGAGATCTAAAATTTTGGTAAATTGCGTGTTCATGGTTTTTTAATTTTTATTTTTGCAATCTAAATATTATAGCATATTCCCCCTTAGAACTCAAGACTTTCATCCTTACGGCCCGAAGGCTGATTGCGCATGTTTATGAAAAAGGTTAAAATAGACGCGCTTAACAGACAAAAACCAATATGAAAAAAGTCATTGCCATACTTGTTGTTTTGGGAGGAGTCCTTATTTTGGGCGCTGTTGTTTTTTTAATGCCCCGGCCCGCCACTCAGCTTACCCAATCCGTACCGGCCGGAAGCGGTGTGGTCACAATCAAAAACCTGCACAATTCCAGCATCCGCATTGTCCCCGGACGGACCAGTAAGATCACCATGGACCTGGAGGGGCCGGAAGACGAGCTGAAAAAAATCCGTTTTTTCCGGGCAGGAAGTGATACAGAGATCGAGGTGTCGGATGAATGGAAAGGGGTCAGCGGGACCATCACCGTTCCTGACGGGACCTGGATCGACCTGGACCAGCCAGATGAAGAGGGAGACGGTGAAGAGGAAGCATCTAATTTTATCCGTCTCGGTGGCGGCTCTTCCATTACCATCGATGATGACAAGGTCATTGTAACCGGCTCCGGCGGAGGCACGACGCCTCCTCCTGCCCCGCCAAGCGGAAATATCCCGGATGATAATCCGACTGTCACCCCGAATCCCGTTCCGCCCCCGCCTGCAATCGGGGAGGGTGAAGGTGAAGGTGAAGGTG
>JAFGCR010000048.1 GCA_016932495.1 Candidatus Peregrinibacteria bacterium | reverse complement strand
TCGGAGCCTTAGCGGAGATGAGACGGAGGGGGTTAAAAAACAAAAAACAAAAAAACATCAGAATTACTTACAATGGTTATTGTGCGGTTTTAATTGACAAATTTTAGTTTATATTATAAAATAATCGCCTTTTATGTGTGCGCCAGTTGGCTGCCGCATAAAGCAAGCTGCTTGTTCTTAAACCTTTTCGGATACCAAGGAGGTTCCAATGAATCGTTTTCTTCTGCCGTTGGCCGTCCTATCGGTCGTCGCTTTGACCCAGGGGTGCCAGGAAGACCCCCAGATCCACACGGAGACCGTGTATCACGACTTCGGTGAGGAAGACGACTTCCTCGGCGGGATCATCTGCGTGGACAGCAACGTGGCCGCATGCCCCTTCAGCATCCTGAACCGACACGAGACGTACTCCGTGGACGACATCACCTTCAAGTGTTCCCTTCTGCCCGCGGAGGGGTACACGGTCACCTTTGAGGAGGTTCCCGGCTATCGTAGCCCGGGCGCCATCGACTTCCAGCTGATGGCGGGCCAGGAAACCTTCGTCCGGGGCACCTACGCCCCCAACTAGCATCAGGCAGCTTTCATCCGGCCCCCCGAATCCCGCATCGCGGGAGGAGGGGGGCTCTTTGTCTTTTCTTGTGTCTCACTCGAAAAACCAGTAAAATAAAATCCAGTCTTTAGCTTTATAATCAGAAAAGTCCATGGCTGTAAAACGACGAGTGCTCTCCTCGCGTAAGACATCGCGCCTCCGCAAAAAAGATTTCAAGATCGAACTGGAATCCGGCATCGCCCGTGAGGTCGGAGCGGTGATCTACCTTGGCCTGGCCGCTATTTTTTACCTGGTGATTGCCAACAAGGCCGGCATGGTCGGGAATTTTTTAAATGAATACCTCCGCCTGATCTTCGGAATCGGCATTTATGGTTTGCCGGTCCTCTTTTTATTGCTGGGAATCACGCTTTTTGTTTCTCATCGGATCCGTTTCGATGCCACCCGCTACACGGGCATAGCTTTATTACTGTTTTCCAGTTTGGGATTGATTCATATGCGCACGACCATGGACGGCATGCTGGATAATGTTGAAGCGCACGGCGGTTATGTCGGATTTTTATCGTCAGTCCTTCTCCGCATCTTTATTTCCGACACGGGCGCAAAAGTGGTATTGGGCGCGGTCCTGCTTATCGCGATGCTGATCACTTTTGAGATCTCATTGAGGAAGATACTCATCTTCCTCATTCCATCGCGGGGCATTAAAATCAGCGCCAAAACGTCTGCCAAAGACCGCGCTCGCCTGCAGAAAGAGGGGGAACTCAATATTGTTAAACCTAACATCAAGCCAGAAACCGACATTCCGCCAGTCCCCAAAACTGAAAAGCGCCCTGGACCTCCCGAAGTGAAAGTGACGATCCAGAAACCGGAAGCTGTTAAAAAAACGGCTCAGCCTCTGCCCCAAAAAGAAGTGGATTACAGCGATTGGGAATTGCCGTCCTTAAATCTTTTAAGCAATGCCACTTCCCAGGTTTTTGTGAGTGACAAGGTGTTAAAATCCAACGCGGAAAAGATCAAGGAAAAATTGGCACAATTCAACATCGACGTCGCCATGAAAGACGTCAACATCGGCCCCTCCGTGATGCAGTACACCCTTCAGCCCTATGAGGGGATCAAGCTGACGAAGATCACGGCGCTAAAGAACGACATTGCCCTGGCCCTTGCGGCAAAATCTATCCGTATCGAAGCGCCGATTCCCGGCAAATCACTGGTCGGGATCGAAGTGCCGAATGAAAAACGCATGGTCGTCCGTTTACGCGAATTATTGGAAAGTCAGGAATTTAACAGTGTTGGCTCCAAACTGACGCTTGCTGTGGGTCGCGATGTAAGCGGGTCACCGGTTGTGGATGATCTGGCTTCTATGCCCCACCTTCTCATCGCCGGAGCTACGGGATCCGGTAAATCGGTTGGGATGAACACATTTCTTTTATCCCTTCTGTACCAGAATTCTCCGGAAGACCTTAAATTTATTATGATCGATCCGAAACGGGTCGAACTCACTGCCTATAACGGCATCCCGCACCTTCTCACTCCGGTCATCACTCAGGCCGACAAGGCCCATTCGTCTTTAAAATGGGCAGTGTCCGAAATGCAGCGCCGGTATCAGCTGTTTGCTGAAAAGGGCTATCGGAATATTGATGAATATAACGCGGGTGAGCCGAAACGGATGTATAAGATCGTCATCGTCATCGATGAATTAGCCGACCTGATGATGCAGGCGACCAAGAAGGAAACGGAAATGGTGATTTGCCGCATCGCCCAGATGGCGCGCGCTGTCGGCATACATCTGATCATTGCCACCCAGCGCCCAAGCGTGAATGTCATCACGGGGGTGATCAAAGCCAATATTCCGGCGCGTATTGCTTTCACCGTCACCACGGGTGTTGATTCCCGCACCATCATCGATGGCATCGGCGCCGAAGACTTGCTGGGCATGGGAGATATGCTTTACCTCCCGGGCAATATGAGCCGTCCGATCCGTGTGCAGGGCGTGTACGTGTCCAGTAAAGAGATCGAACAGGTCACGAATCGCATCAAACTGACCACCGAACCGTCTTATGATGAGACGATTACAACCCCTTCCTCATCGGGGGTGGATACAGGTATGGTCGGGACCGGTAACGACGGCATGAGCCAGGATGACCTTTATAACGACGCTTTACGGGTTATCCGCGAAACAGGGAAAGCTTCCGCCTCCCTCCTTCAGCGACGCCTGAGTATCGGATACGCCCGCGCTGCCCGCATCCTCGATATTCTGGAGGAAAACGGCGCCATCGGCCCGACAAACGGAGCGAAACCGAGGGAGATTTATATAAACGAATAGTGACTCGAATAGTTGGCCGAGTAGTGGACCGGATAGTAGCCACCATACGGCCCACAATGCGAGCCACCATACGGCCCACTATTTGAATTATGCAACGTTTTTACATCCCTTCACCGGATATTCAGAAGAACATCATCGATATCCGTGAACCGCGGGTCGTTTTTCAGGCCGGCAAAGTTTTGCGCATGCGGACCGGAAGCAAATTCAGTATTTTTGATGGGAAAGGAAGGGAGGTCGTGGTGGAGGTTCTGGAAATCGACCGCAGGAAGATCATCGGGAATGTCATGGAGGCTGTTGAACGGAATACAGAACCAAAACTCGACATCCATCTTTATCAGGCGATTCCCAAAAAACCCGCCTTGTTTGAATGGGTGGTGCAAAAAGCGACCGAAATCGGCGTGAATCATATCTACCCTTTAATAACAGATCGTACGGAAAAAAAGCGGCTGAGCAAATTTGAACGCCTGCAGATGATCGCCATCGAAGCCGCCGAACAAAGCCGGCGAACCCATATTCCGGCTCTCCATCACCCGGTAAACTTTGCCGAGGCCATCAAAAAAACCAAACACGCTTATTTGGCATATGAATATGAAGACAAAAAATCGTTGGCCGATTACCTGCCGGCCATTCAAACACACAAAGAGGCCCATATCTTCATCGGTCCGGAAGGGGGATTTGACCAAAAGGAAATCGATTTAGCCATCAAGAACAAGGTCGATTGTTTTACGTTCGGCCCAAGAATATTGCGCACTGAAACCGCCGCCATCGCGGCTTTAAGCATCGTTTTGCTAAGCGGGGATTAGACTATTCCCCTGTTCCGCCTTCGTTGGCTGGTTTATCATCCGCCTTGGGTTCAGGAACCGTTTCCCCCTCTTCGCCGTTCAGCATTTTATCCACGGTATCCTGAGCTTCGTTCAGGGACGTCCATACCCCTTCGACCGCCTCAGTCGTGTCTTTTACCTTGTTGGTGATATTAGTAACGGTTTCTTTGGTCTGATCGATTTTTTCTTTGGCGGTTTCAATTTTTCCTTTTACCCGCGTCACTTCTTCCCCGACATTCTGCACTTTTTCGTCGAAAGATGTCCGGATCCGGCTGACCAGGTCCTTATAAAAGGGCATCTGCAGAAGCAGATAAAACCCAATAACCACAAAAACTAATTTAAGTAAAAATTTTGTCATGGCACCATTGGTTACCACCTAAAGATTTTATCAAATTCCGTTCACACTTTACAATACCTTCCGCTTGTTTAAAGACCATCTTGTCATTTTAAATCAAGTCCTTTAGAGTAGAACAAAACAAAACTAAAATTCCTATGGAGCCAGTATTTTACAGCAAATTGATTCCCCCTCTGATTTTCTTCCTGGTTTTTCTGGTCACTTTTTCTTTACTGGAAATAATCGTGATTTTTTTGCTGAACCGGATCGGGCAGGCGAATTGGCAATTCATGATCGATACCGTTATCCGCGCCAAGGTCTATCACGGCCGGCTGATCCGGTGGCTGGTCATCATTACCCTGATGATTTTTGTTATTTGCATGCTTTTCTGTACGCCTTTGCTCGAACTTTTGGTGACCGCTTCAAATGAAATGAGGCTGTTTGCCGTGTTACTGGCCTTGGTTATGGTCCTGATCGGTCTTATCAACATCCGGAAAAGCTCACCTGTAGCTATCGGGCGGAAGATCTATCATATCCTCTTTTTCATCATATCCTTTTTTCTTTATATTTTTATACTGACAGCCGCTCAGGAAAGTTACCAGAGTTATGCGGCTTATATTCAAACCCAATTGATCGAACCGACCGTTAAAACCGTGGAGCTCGTCAAAGAAGAACGGGAGGAAGACCGACTCCTCGAAAAATTCCGTCAGCAATACCAGGAAGGAAAATGTACGGACGCGGATTATACCAAAATCGAAGGCAGACAAGTGGTGGTAAAAAGTTTTGTTTTGGTAGCGAGCGAACCGGCGCTTGCTTTTTCTAATACGCCGATCAACCTGGAAGACCCAAAAGCTGATCTGAAAGGCAAAAAGTGCACCGATGGCGAAAACACCTTCCTTCTTACGGGGCATGGGAATTGGTATTGGATCACGGAAGATACTTTAGAGTATAGGGATTAAAAACTGAATTCAATCGTCTCTTCTTTGAGGAAACTTTTCAGGCTGTAGGCCCGCACTGTCAGCTTAAGCGTTTTTCCTTCGCGATGTGAGCGCTTGAGAACGCGGATATATTGCTTGGCCAGGTCGTTTAGAGTGAATTCCCGTTCTCCGTCTGTTTCAAGGATTACCGTGTAACGGTCTACATCCGGCACTGGATTCCAGCGAACAAAGAAGGAGCGGACACTCTCATTGTCAATCCTCACGTCTAAATTCGTATCACCATCCGAAAACATATCTTCTGAAAGCACAGACGCTTTTGGAGTTGATTGCGCTACCGTGCTCCAGTCATCGCTCACATTCCCGCTTGTGTCGACTGCCAGCACCCAGAAAAAATAAGTCTCATTATTCTCCAGGCCGCTGATGGTCAGATACGTATTTTTAGTCTCGGCCTGATTTGGCATGTTTTGCCAGGGGATATTTTTGGTGGTCAGGCGGCCGTTGTTGTAACTTACGACGTAATGATCAATCCCTTCATTGTCCGTGGCCGCGCGCCAGGTTAAACTTACTTTTTTATTGCCCGCAGAAGCCCGTACATTGGTGACAGCTGTCGGAACCTGAATGTCAGCCGCTATTTTTTTCTGAGGCTCTTCAGGCGTTTTTTCATCCGGTGTGAAATGAGGGGGGCGGCGCACGTAATCCACGGAACACTGGCCGTCCTTATTCGGCAAATAAATCTTGTCGCCTTTAGCCAGTCCGGAAGTCCCCTGGAGGATATAAATATGGTCTTTTAGATAGCGCGGCATCGCCTGGCAGAAAGGCAGATATTCCATAAAATATTCCTCACCCGATTCATCGATGACCCACGCCTCCGTGTTGCCGGTAAAAACAAATTTCACATAATATTTCTGGGTATAAGTTTCCGCCTGGTCGATGGCGCATTGGTGGGTGGCATCTACTTTCAGAACATCCCCGTTTGAATTCAGGGCCCCGCGGATGGAAACCGACACGTTCTGTCCATCGGTCAATTCCCCGCAGCCTGTCTGCAGGTGTAACAAATACGGCTCATGGGTCTCCGGATGAAGGATGGTAATACTCCGCCGGCTGATCACTTCATCGAGCTGAACGCGATACAATGTGTCGGCCTGGACCGAATGAGCTGCCAGAATCGAGAAGACGCCGATGATCAAACTAAAAGCAAAAAGTTTTTTCATTTAGAAATGGTTTTTTGGTTACGAATAGATGCGGATTGAATCGGATTGATTTAAACTAGTCCATTCGTTACCGATTAACTAAATTCTACTAATTTTTAAACATTGTTTCAAATGAACGGCATCCTTTGCAACCCGAAAATGCGCGACACTTACGATCCGGTCTGTTTTGTCGGTGATAATAGGAATTTGATGCCGTTCGGATTTGGGGATTTTCCGGTCCACAAAAAAATCCTGTAACTTTTTACTTCCACGCATGCCGGCAGGCTTAAAACGGTCGCCTTTTTGCCAAGGCCGCGCGAATAAAGCCTCATTTCCATCATATTTTAAAGCCCATTTTCCCCAACGGATTTCTTTTGCCGTCAGCCTGACCGGTTTGGGGCTTTTAGGTGCTTTAAATCCCCTAAAAAAAGTGATCCTGTCATACTGATTTTTAAAGGTGAGCGGCCCGATTTGTTTTTGTTTTCCGGTAATTCCTTTTTTGATCAGGGCTTTGATTTTTTCAATAGATTTGCGGTATACATCCCGATAGCCGATGATCTGGAACAGGACTTCGGACTGTACTGCGTCAGAAAGTTTTAAAAATTCCAATCGCCCGAATCCGAAATCGGTCACATTTTTCCTCATCCATTCCGCCGCCTTTTTTTCGATTGTCTCCAGTCTTTTTTGGGCGGCGGCGGACAATCGTAATAATTTTTTATCAAGGTCTTTATACTTTTTTCTAAGCTCAGGAATAATCCTGTGGCGGAATAAATTGCGCCGGAACCGCTGATCAAAATTACTGGCATCAGTCCGGAAGCCGACCTTTTCTTTTTTCAGATAAGCTTCCAGCTCTTTTTTTCTCAATCCTAAAAGCGGACGGATGACGTTACCGTTTTTTAACTGCATCCCGCATAAACCCCTTAATCCCGCCCCCCGCTGCATATGCATCAGGATCGTCTCGATCTGGTCATCCAGGTGATGGGCGATGGCAATGAATTCCGCTTTTTCAGCTATTCTTACTTTCTCTAAAAACGCGTAACGGATCAGCCGTGCGCTGTTTTCGGTATTCCCTTTGGCCGACAATTGGATCTTATGGGTAACGCACGGCACCTTCCATTTTTTGGCCAGATGTTCCACAAAAGCTTCATCCGCATCACTTTCTTTCCCTCGTAGTCCGTGGTTCAGATGGGCGATGGTGACGTTGTATTTCAGCTGGATCAGAATATGGGCCAGCGCCACGCTATCCGCCCCGCCGGATACACCAACGACCACCTTTCTGAAGGGGGGAAGGGTAGCCAGTGTTTTTTGAATCGTTTTTAGCATCGTTTGTATTATACCAAAAACGCCTTTTTTCATTCCGGCCGAAGTGGAGGAATCCCTAATTTAAATATTTAAAGGGATTTCTCGACAGGCTCGAAATGACAAAAAATTAGTGCAAAAACGCCCGTGCGCCCGTAAACACCATTGCCAGTCCGGCTTTGTCGGCGGCGGCGATCGCCTCTTCGTCCCGAATCGAACCGCCCGGTTGGATGATGGCGGTGATCTTGCGTTCCGCGGCACGCTCCACACTGTCCGGAAACGGGAAAAACGCGTCGCTGGCCATCACCGAACCATCCTCGCGGTTGAGGGATTTTTTAATCGCCAGTTCCACCGCGTCCACCCGGCTCATCTGCCCGGCGCCGATTCCCACTGTCATACCGTTTTTAGCGAAAACAATGGCGTTGGATTTAACGTGTTTGACCACATGCCAGCCGAACAGCAGGTCTTTCATCTCCTGGTCGGTGGGTGCGCGTTTGGTCATCACTTTCAGATCTTCTTTGATAATCCGTTTGGTATCCAGATCCTGCACCAGCAGCCCGCCGGAGACTTTGCGATAGGTTTCACCAGCTTCTTCTGGCCTGATTTCTCCTAATTTTAACACTCGCAGATTAGGTTTTTTCTTAAAGATCTCAATCGCGTCCGGTTCAAAATCCGGCGCCAGGACAATTTCAAAAAATTTGCCGGTGATTGTTTCGGCCAGGTCAGCCGTACAACTCCGATTAAAAGCAATGACCCCGCCGAAAGCGGATTTCGGGTCTCCTTCATAGGCGTTGATGAACGCGTCATTGATGTTTTTGGCCACCGCGATCCCGCAGGGGTTGGCGTGTTTGATAAACGCGACACAGGGGTCATTGAACTCACGGACCAAACTCAACGCCGCGTCCGCATCCATGATGTTGTTGTAAGAAAGCTCCTTACCTTGTAATACGTCCGCGTTCGGAATACAGGCTTGGCCGGCATGGTTATGGTCTTTATAGAAACCGGCTTTCTGGTGCGGGTTTTCTCCATAGCGCAGGTCGCTTATTTTCTGCACCACAATATGCTTTGTTCTCCCGCCGGTCAGGTAGTTGGCGATGGTGCTGTCGTACGTCGCCGTCCTTTCAAATACCTTTTCCGCCAGTCGCCGCCGTGTATCTTCATCCGTATCACCTTTTTTCTGGATTTCTTTCAGCACCGGCTGATAATCCGCCGGGTCGGTTACGACGGTAACAAAACGGAAATTTTTGGCCGCGCTCCTGAGCATCGATGGCCCGCCGATATCGATCTGCTCCACCGCGTCTTCCAGTGTGGTCTTTTTTTTCCGGATGGTTTCTTCGAACGGATATAAATTTACGGCGACCAGGTCGATCATGCCGATATTATGCTCCTTAGCCGATTTCATGTGGTCTGGATTGTCGCGCAAGGCCAGCAGCGCCCCGTGGATTTTAGGATGGAGGGTTTTGACCCGCCCATCCATCATCTCTGGATGGCCGGTATATTCGCTCACGTCCACCACATCAATGCCATTGTCCCGAAGCAGTTTGGCCGTTCCTCCTGTCGACAGAATTTCGACACCCTTTTCATCCAGGCCTTTGGCAAAATCGACAATGCCGTTTTTATCGGAAACCGAAATAAGCGCTCGCTTGATCATGATTCAGGGGATTAGGGATGTAAACAGTATAGCGAAGTTTTTGGAGATAGGAAAATATTGCATATTATTTAAAAATATGTTATAATTTTATGATAATTGTTTTTAAAAAATGCCTGATCAAAACAAAAAAGCATCGCCGGAATTGATCCGGCGTATGAAAAACATCACGGCTCAGGCCGAAGCCGCCAAGCACTGGTTAAACCATAAGCACACGGAGGAGAGCCAAAAAAAAGAGGCAGCTGTCCACAATCAGGAGCTGGCCGCTATTGAAAAAGAAATCAATAATCTTTAACCACGATCCACATGTTTTTATTCCATCACCCAAAAGTCCAAAAACCTGATTTCATCTATTTTGCCGGAGAGGAGACCCCTCAGGAATCCGGTGAAAGCCAAATGTGCACGGCTGATTCCTGCCAATTAAAAATCGAAACCGCTGAAAAAGACCTCGGCACCATGTTCGAGGAAATGGGTTCCGTTTATGGATTAAACGTCGATACCCGGGACATGGATAATATGACTTTTTATCAGTTTAAAAACAAAGAGGGTAAAAACGTCATGGACGTGGCTTATGACGCGGATAAAGATATTTATTATCTGGTGGATTACACCCCTTTTGGCCAGCGTCCTTTGGGGCAGGCAAAGTCTGTGGATGACTTGATGACCCTTTCGCTCAATAACGCGCTGGAAAATAATACATCCCAAGTCGATAAACAACTGCGCTCATTGGTCGGTGGCATGGAATGTGAAGTGAGCACGGATAATGAGCATTTAATGAAAAATTACCTTTATAAAAATCCTGACGGAGCTCCTGTTTTTCATGTCACCGTTGATTATAGGGCGGGGACGAAGCCTGTTTTTCATTATGTGGAGCACACAGGCAGCGGCACGGAGATGCAAAAATTGTCGAGTGAGGAATTAGAAGAAGTGGCTTATGTGGTGCGGACCGACCGTGAAAAAACCATGGTGGCAGCCAGAGAAAGGGGAAGTCGATAAATGTTACAGGGGTGCCAGCGTAATTGACAATTAAAACAGGCAGGAGGATACTGAAACCGGTTTATTTTTAATAAATTTTTGTTCACTATGAACAGCGAATCTGGTTCAGAAAAAGGGGCGGGTGTTTTAAGTTTGCCGGATACTCCTTTTTTCCGGCAAATACGCGAACAGCAGCAAGGCCATTTTGAGCCTTTGCCAAGCACCGAAGAGGAAATAAGGGAATGGCGAAAGGAATGGGAACGTGTTTGGGGCCCTGAGGAGTTCTGGTCGTTTTAAATTCTTTTGACATTTTGGTCTCCCTCAGTATAATTTCTCTGCATACCATGCAAACGCGGGGCCATCGTCTAGTGGTTAGGACATCGGGTTTTCATTCCGACAACAGGGGTTCGATTCCCCTTGGCCCTACCATTTTGAAAGTATTGTGAAAAAATTCCTCATCCTACCATTGTTTCTCTTAACTGCCTGCACTCCAAATGTGGCGAATTTTAAAAGTGATGTTCCCGTTGTTGACCCAATAGACGGCCCAATAGAAGACCCAATAGATGGCGCAACTGATAATCAATCAATCGGGCCCTCAATGGGCCCTCCATCGGAAATCAATTTAAACGTCCCTTTCTTTCCACAGGCTCCCGACGCTGACTGGGGCCTACCCTGGCAGGAAGCGTGTGAAGAGGCGGCCAGCGTGCTGGCTTGGTATTACGTCACCGGCCAACCGCTCACCAAAGAACAATTTAAAGAAGAAGTGCTGGCATTGGTAGGATGGCAGAAAGAACATTTTGGAGATTACAAACACTCCAATATCGAACAAACTGCCATGATGATCAAAGGCCATTTTCTAGATCTGTCATCCGCCAATATCCAGATGGCCCTCATCGAAGAACCGACCGTTGGAGAGCTGAAAGAATTTATCGCGGACGGTTATGTGGTCATCGCCCCCTTTGCCGGCCGCCAGCTGGGCAATCCGTTTTATTCCGGGGAGGGCCCCCTGTATCACATGATGGTCATCAAGGGATACGATAAAAAGCATTTTATTACCAATGATGTGGGCACCAAGCGGGGGGAGAACTTCATCTACCCCTATCAAACCATTCTATCCGCTATGCACGAATGGCATGACACCAATATCAACCTGGGGATGCGGAAGGTGATTGTGTTAAAATAATGACATCCAATCCCTTTTTTATGGCAAAGCAAGATGAGCGGGAAAAGGTAGTCGTCCAATCAGGATTGTATCCTTATGAAGCCATCCGTCTTGGAGCTGTTTTTGCGAATGTAAGAGAACATATTGTTTTTTTAATTGATAAGGGGGCAAAAAAAGACCAATGGAAAATCACCTTAGTCCGGGGGACCAGGGAGGATTTATTGAAAGCGATTGAGAAGGCCAGAGGAGTTACTCTTGTAAACTGAGTCGTTCTCTTTTTTCCAAAAGGCCCGGAAAGAGGATTGCCAGTAAAACGATCTGGACGAAGGTCCCGCACGCGAAGCTGACCGGAATGGCGTACACGCCGATCACAGGGGCCAGCCACGTTACTGCCCCGATGACCAAAAAGATAATCCCCACGTGGATGACTGAGGGGGTAATGGTATTCCGGAGCGAATAAAACGCGCGGTGGTAACAATGCATCAGGCTTTCCAGCGGAATGGTGAAGCAGTAAAGGATCAGCGTCATGGAAACCAGATGGATATCATTCGCGCCAAATGCTCCGCCACCCAGCAGTAAACTGACCACAAAACGACTTAAAATACCCAGTGCAATTGCCGCCAGCACCGTGTAAACGATCAGCTTAAAGCGGTTCCGCTTAAAATCATTTCGGAATTTTTTGTAATTCCCTTTACCGGCATCATGCGAAAGTACCGGATACATCGCCATCGAGATCGCGATCCCCAGTAAGCTCACCGGCAGGCTCTGGAAGTTTCGGGCGTAGTTATAAGCGGCGATGCTCCCTTCCGGCAGTTTGGAGGCGACATTGGTAAAGACCATCAGCAGAATAAACCACATGCTGTACTGAAAGATCTTCGGCAGCATGAGCTTTACCGTTTCTCCCATTTCTGATGAAAAAGTGAAGTCGATTTTATTCCTGAACCCGTACTTCTTCCGTTTGAGCGGGGCGAAGCGGTTGGCTAAATGCAGAAGAACCCCGAATAGCGTCCCCAAAACCAATCCTAGCATCCCAAAACGGGGCACCAGGAACAGCACGCCGATAATGATCCCCAGATTGTATAAAGCGGGCGAAAGTCCCCACCAGAAAAACTCCTTCACACTGATAAGGATCCGGCCGTATGAATTGCTGAGGGTGAATAAGATAGGAGAAAGGAGCATCACCCGTGTCAGCAAAATATACTGCTTCAAATCCTCCCCCTCAAAACCCGGTACGAGCAGGTGGGCGAAAGAGGGGAGGAAGATGGCCACCACAATCCCGATTGTTACAATAAGCGTTACTCCCCACGTTATCATCTGATGGGCGTACGCGTAACCGAGCGACTTTTTTTCATCATACAATTTGGTAAATATCGGCACAAAGGCGGCCGACAGCGCCGTTCCCACCAGCACTCCCAGCATCATGTCCGGAATCACAAAGGCCGCGTTGTAAATATCCAATGTCCGCGACAAGCCAAACGTCTGCGCGAAAATCCTATCACGCAACATCCCCATTCCATAGCTCAGCCCCGCGGTCAGCGTGAGCGACCATGACGAATGAAAAAGGAGCGTTTTCCAGTCGCCGGATTCTTTGAGGGCTTTTAAAAATTTGATCATGTTTTAATATTAGCATTCATCGATCAAATCCTCATAATCCGGATTTGTAAAAATATATGGCCAGTTGTCCGGTAAATCATGTTTTACAGGATTGTATTCAATATAGTCCATATGATAATCGAAATCACGATTGTTACGAATATAATGATCATGAAATGATTCCTGCCATCGGAATGGAGGATGTGAATGGGGATTGGAATGGTTTTGATGAAATTGTAATCGGGATAATATTAATTTTTTATCATGTTCATCGATAATTGATTGTAAATGTTCATATTCACCACCCAGAAGGCGGGATTCGCGAATTTTTTCCCGAAGGCGGGATTCGCGAATTTTTTCCCGAAGGCGGGATTCGCGAATCCCGCCTTCAGAGTACAATAAAAAATTAATATCACGGTTAATATGTCGTTTTAAAAATTGCATAATTTTCGAAATATTAAATCCATCCCCCGGCATCACCAATAAATGGAAATGATCATAAGTCAATACCCATCCGAATAACAAAAATCCTTTCAATCGTTTGCACAACCGCAAATTTTCCACAAATAAATCACAAAATATCCGCTCCTTAAAATACGGATAATTGTCGAAAGCTTTACAGGTAACGAAATAGATCGCATCTTTAAAATAAATGCGCTTTTGGGAATTCCGGTGGAGTTTCATATCTCTTATTCATTTAAATACAAAAAATTAATTGATTAAGCGTATCTGTGTATCACAATCTAAAATAAAATGTCAAATCCATGATTTATATCCTGCGATACTTCTCTTTTAAAAATTCTTTGAATCCAAATTTTTTCCATACTTCTATCGCCACCTCATTTTTTGTAACCGCGTACAAATGGACATGTGTCATTCCTTTTTTCTTCATCCATTTAAGCGCCTGTTCAACAAATTTTTTAGTGATTCCTTGTCGTCTGTAAGCCGGCAACACATAAGCATCGCTGATTACTCCGACTTCCCGGACTTCATAGATGGACGGTCTTTTTTTTATGCCGGCAGCCATATAGCCCACTATCTTATTATCATCTTCAGCCACTAACAGTTTGTTGCGTGAGCTGTAAACCCCCTTCCGGCGCCATTCTTCCATTTTGGCAAGCGCCCCCGGCCGCAGCTTAAAGATTTTATCGTATTTTCCCACATGTTTCATCAGCTCCATATTGAGCTTGGCAATTGCAGGCGCATCTTTGATTTTAGCAGGGCGGATGGTGACCATAAAAAAACTATTAATACAAAAATATTATAGCATTTTAAGGTGAGGATTCCTTATAAATACACAAGCAGTCAGGAACAATCCGTTTACTGCCGGACGCCTGAAACACTTCCGTGGCACACGGCAACATGTGTTTCCCCGTCCTTTGATGCAGTGATGGTCGCGTCATAGGAAGCGGTAACACCATAAACGTCCCCCTGATTATAAAATCGGAAGGAGTCTATTTCATTGAGGCTGGTAAAAACACCTTCTTCCTCTGAGCCAATCGACAGGTTATAGATCGCGACATTGCCATTGATCGGCAGAGGGCCCACGGTGGTCCCTAAAACATTATTAATTACGGGGGCGGTTGTTGAGGGGATGGGGAGAGAAGAAGAAAAATCTCCTGAGCAAGAAAAAGTGCCGCCAGACACGACATAAATGCCATCCCATTTGCCTCCGCCATTGGCTGTTTTAGCTTTTTCCTCATTAAATTCAGGCAAAGTACCTTGTTCCGCGCAGCCGGGATTACCGCCCATGTAACGGCCTCCCGAATAAGTCAGAAAATCCCAACAGCCAGTCGCTTCGTCATTTTTATACTCACAGGTATAACCGGACTCAGTGGTGGGAAGGCCGGTTTTAGTGGTACCCGTGCCTCCAACAATCCCTCCCTTATTAGCGCAACTGTCATAAAAAGCCTGTACCGTCGGACTATGGCCAGAAGCAGAGAGAGTGGGCTCACCAACGGTCAGGCCAGCCCCTTCCAGATTATGCCATCCATTGTCCCAGCCGTTTTTCGCGTCTTTATTCCCCTTGGCGAATTCGATGGCCGACGAATCAATATCCGTTGTTGACACGACCACATCCTCAAGGCAATACACATTGCCAGCCGGGCCGGTGGATACTCCGCCCCGCCCGATGCAGACCTGCCGGCGGGTAGCTGAGTTGTACGTGCCGGCCAGTTTGCCGCTGCCTACATTATAATCTTCTCCTGACCGGCTCTGGATATTTTTACTGACTCCATCCTGTATCGTCGGGTCGTTTATATTCTGATTCCGATTTGGATTCTGATCCTGAATCCGGGTAGGGCCGTCAATCTTCAGCTCAATTGGCTCCAACTTCAAGTCTTTCTGCTGAGGTTCCTGAGGAGGTGTCGTGAGTGGCTGAGCAGGCGGTGTCGGCTGGGTTGCTCCTGTCTGTATGCATCTTGTTTTGCCGGTTTGCTGATAATAAGGAACGTCTACGGCGCATCCCCCGCTAGGATCCGGCATGGTTGCTAAATTTTTAAAGTCGGCGGCAAAAACCGGAGGCGTCAGTGCCGACAGCAGGGAATTTTTTTTCTCTGAATAGAGTACCCCCTCCAGCCAATGGCGCTGGACTTTCAGCCTGGCTCCGACGTACAGCATGACTACCTTACTGTCTGTTTGGATGGCAGCATCACCGAATTCCTTAAGCTCGGCGATTTTTTTACTGGCGTCCTTAAACAATTTCTGGGCCTGTTTTTCACTCAGTTTTAATGCAAAGGGAACCGGATGATCCGGCAATACCTCCTGCCAACTGCTGTTCTCCTGAGCCGCTTCCGCGACGGCATTAGCCCAGCTCAGAGCTGATTCGCGGTAGGCAATCAGCCCTTTGGGGACTGAAAGATATGTCAGCCGGCCAGCCACCATTTGTGCCTGAAGACTGACTTTTTCCCACGAAGCTCCCAGAATCGGTTTTTTTTCAATCAATGAGTCTCCTGTGATCTTGGCGACATGCAGTTCTACCAGATTGTCCTGGATCAGGGAAAGAGAATCGGCGAACGCCTTTTCACTAACATCACTCCAATAGGCATAATAGCCCAATCCGCCAAACGCCAGGATGATGACCAGTAGAATAGAGCCAAAAACCGGCTGCCGTATGATTAAGCGCGCCAGGGCCATGATAATCCAATAGGTAATGACAATCAGCTCGACAAGCACAAGGGATATGAAAGCTGAAATGAAAAAGGTGTGCAGATTGGAAAAATCTTCCGAAAAAGTTACATCATTTTTTAGGATAAAATAGAGGGCCGCGGTAAACAGCAGAAACAGGACAACCCATATTGTAAAAGTGATTAGACTTTTTTTTCTCTGCTTGGGGGTGACCGCCTTGCCGCATTTAGGGCAAAAACGCTGGAAAATCCCCAGATATCGGTTACATTTTTCGCAACGCATATTTTAATTGTTATTTTAGCAGATTATACCACATTTATCATTTCAAAAATCACAAATTTTTCAAAATATGCCCCATCTTCGCCTTCTTCGTCCTCAAATATTTAATATTGATGTCGTTCGGCTTGATCTCAATAGGAATCCGTTTGGTGATTTTAAGGCCGTAACCTTCCAGCCCCACCAATTTCTTCGGATTATTCGTTAAAATCTCAATTTCTTTCAGCCCGAGGTCTGCTAAAATCTGCGCGCCGATGCCGTAGTCACGGAGGTCGGATTTAAAACCGAGCTGATGGTTGGCTTCCACGGTGTCCAGTCCTTTTTTCTGCAGTTTGTAGGCTTTGATCTTATTTGCCAGCCCGATGCCGCGGCCCTCTTGCCGCATATAAAGCAGTACCCCGCATCCCCGCTGGCTGATGAGCTTAAGCGACTGGTCGAGCTGCTGGCCGCAGTCGCAGTGTTTGGAATGAAAAAGGTCACCGGTGAGGCATTCAGAATGCACGCGTACGAGGACGTTTTTGGCTTTTTTAATGTCTCCCATCACAAACGCCACATGCTCCTTCAGGTCGATCTGGCTGTGATAAACGTGAATGCGGAACGTGCCGTACTCCGTCTGCAGATCGGTTTCCACTTCTTTGGTCACCAGTTTCTCGTGCTGGTTGCGGTAGTGGATAAGATCCTGGATGGTGATGATCTTTAAGTCGTGTTTTTGGGCGAATGTTTTCAAATCCGGCAGGCGTGCCATGGTGCCGTCGTCTTTCATCACTTCACAGATCACGCCCGCGGGCGTCAGGCCGGCCAGCCGCATCAGGTCCACCGCCGCTTCGGTGTGGCCGGCACGTACCAGTATGCCGCCGGGTTTGGCGATAAGCGGGAACATGTGGCCGGGGCGGATGAAATCGTTGGCGGAGGATTTCGGGTCGAGCATGGTCTGAATGGTTTTTGCCCGGTCGGCCGCGGAAATGCCGGTAGTGGTGCCTTTTTTAGCATCGACTGAAACCGTAAAATTACAATTGCCGTCCGGATTCGCCACCATCGGATGGAAGTTGAGTCGGTAGGCCATCTCCTGTTCCATGGCCACGCAAACAAGCCCCCGCCCCTCTTTGGCCATAAAGTTGATGGTGGCTGGCGTGATGGTTTCAGCCGCGGCGATCAGGTCGCCTTCGTTTTCACGGTCTTCGTCATCTGTCACGATGATCATTTTGCCGGCCTGCAGGTCTTTGAGTGCGGAGTGGATGGAATGCATGGGGGTTGGTTAGGTGGGTAACAGTATACAATAAAACCAAAAATGACCCAATAGAAGGCCCATCGAAGACCCAATTGACTGAATATCAGAGACACAATCAATTGGGTCTTCCATTGGGTCCTCAATCGGTAAATTAGATCTCCACCTTATAAACCTCCTTATCCGTCAGCACATACAGGAAGTTCTCATTCGCCTCCACATAGATCTGCCGGATGTTGTTGAGCTCTTCAAAGACCACCTGGCCGTAATAGCGGGAGTTGCCGCTATCGCTCTTAGTCAGGATGACCACCCGTTTATTGGTTGGGTCGAGCAGATAAAGATTGTCGATTTCAGGGCGTGTGAAGATCTGCGTCGAAGCAGAGATATCCACTGCCAGATCCTCGATCTTAAACGGCTGTTGTTTTGATTTGTAGATCCGTACGATCCGGCCGCCGTCTTTCAGCACATAAATATCCCCATCGATCGTCATGGAAATCCCGCCCGAAAGGTCTGCGTCGCCATTGTAATCGGTGCGGGCGGAATACTTGTTGCGCAGGCGGGAATATTTGTAGATCTGGTTTTCCGTGGGGTTGAGCACGTAAATATATTTACCATAAGCCGCCACATCGACTCCTGATTTCCAGGCCTGGTCATCGGTGTTAGCAAAGTGGATCAGCCCATCGGCGTATTCCATTACCCTTCCGGACTGGGTCAGGAACACCAGCGCGTCCTGGTCTTCCATGGCGGTGCCGGCGATGACCACTTCGGTGTCATCGATCTGGCGCGGATCCAGTACCTGATCCAGGATCACTTCATAAAGCCGGTTGTATTCGTAAATAAAGAAATTGCTGTTCAGGCTCATGATGCCAAGCGCCTTCACATTGTCGCCTTTTGCGGATAAATCGATATAGGGCACCAGTTCTTTTAAACGGTCGGTGTTATTGATGCTGTCCCGGGCGGCCTGGATTTTATCAAGAAGGGCCAGGGTCTCAGCCCGGAAATAGCCGCTGTCTAGGATTTCCCGGGATTCTTTTTCTACTTTTTCGAGGATCGCGTTGGCGGTTTCCTTGTCATTCGCATAGCCTTTAGTGTTGGCTACATGAAGATCCTGGTTGAGCTGTTCGATCCTGGTGCGATATTCCTCCCGGATGGCATTGTCGCGCCGGCTGTTCATTAAAAATGAGACACTCACCACCAGAATGATCATGATGGCGGCTAGGGCCAAAAGCACATTCCGTTTGCTTATGTGGGTTTTCCGGCCGGCTTTTTCAGTTAAAAAATTGGCAGCGGCTCCGAAGAATTTTTTGACAGAGAGCCAGACGGGATTCGGGGAACGGTCTGCAGAATCACTTGACCCTTTTTGCAGGAGCTTAATATGCATACAGATCACCCCGATGCTCAGCTCCTCATCGTTCATCGTCAGTTCACGGGTCGATTCGATGGCTTCCGCCACGCCATCAGTAAACAACTGGACGATCTGCGAATGGGTGGCGAGCCGCAGGAGGCGGCCGGTGGAGAAGATCAGTTTGTCGTCGGTGGTCAGTTCACCGCTCGCGATATTCACAAACAGGTCTTTCGATTTACTGTTGAGCCCCTCGCTGATCATAGAGAATTTGTTGTTGCGGATGAGGTAAGCTTCACTGTCGCCGGCTTGTGTCAGATGCAGTTCCTGACCGGAAAAAACCGCCATGATCGCGTTGATCTTCCCAAAAGATTTTTTGCGTTTTTCCCGCAGGTTATTCACAATCAGGTTCACCTCTTTGAGCGCCTGTTCAAAGCGTTCGTACGGGCTCAGCTCGAATTGGTCAAAATAAACTTCCTCGACCGTCTCCATGATGCTTTGCGCGGTGGAACGGGCGTATTTACTGTCGCCCACAATTTCAATCGCCAGCCAGACCTGGTCGTCGGTATTCGGTTTTTTTAAGGTCTTAAGCTGAATAAAGTGATCAGAATCACGCGCTACAGAGAAGGTGTCAGCAATGAGTTTAAAAAACATTTTGTTTTAGTTAGGTGTGAGCAAATAAAGCCTAACATGTTTCTTTAGCTCATTCAAGAGAGCAAAAACAATTTTTATTTTTTATTTTTCAATTTTCAATGACAATTTGGTAATATGAAGTTGTTCTTATCATTTTTGTAATTTTTTAAAAATATGCAAATCAAAATCAAGTCGCAGAACCTTAGTCTGAGCGATGCCCAAAAAGAACTGATCAAATCCAAAGTCGAAAAATTAAAAAATTTCGCTGACCGCCTAGATGACGAATCCGCTGAATTCAGAGTGGAAGTGAGGCATGAAAAAGCCCGTAAAACAGAAGACGCGTACGCCTGCCAGCTGACCATCTTCGCTCCGAATGCGGTCCTGCGGGCTGAATCACGCGAAGAAAGCATTGAAAACGCGGTGGATGACTGCCTGGACAAGATCCACAAGCCCATTGAACGTTATAAGGCCAAAATACACCGTTCTGAGAAAAAGGGTTTGGGGGCCAAAGAACTGGAAGAGACCAAAAAGCCGTCCGATGAATTTGAGATCCCAAAAGTTTTAAGGCGAAAACGATTTTCCGCCAACGCGCCGATGACCGAAGAAGAAGCGATCGAGCGGATGGAAATGATTGGCCACAGCTTTTTCCTTTTCAATAATATGGATACTCACCGCTTCAGCGTGATCTACAAGCGCAGTGACGGGTATTACGGTATTATTGAGCCGAAAATGGATAACGACTAATTCGTGTCTCGTGACTCGTGTTTCGTGACTCGTGATCTCACTAGACACGAGACACGAGACACGTTGCACGTCATTTTATAAATGAAACCACCCCTTTCACAATTCGTCCGGAAGCTACTATTCATTTCGCCATTCTTATTTCCGGCGTATTTCCTGCGTTTTCAAGCCTTTGGCATCCCATTCACCGCCACCGAACTGTTCATTTATCTGGTTTTCGGCTTGTGGATTCTAAGCTTGTTTCAGGATCATCATCAGGTGGTGTGGGATAAAAAAACACGCTGGTATTGGTACGCGGCTTTTTTTATCTTAGCCGGCGCCACGCTGGGCGCCCTGGCCGCGCCGGAATTTATCAGTCTGCCGAGCGGCGAACTCCTGAACGCTAAACGCACCACTTTGGGGGTCTGGAAAGGGTGGGTGATGGCGCCCATTTTGTATTTCGCGGTGCTGACGCAGGTACTAAAAACCGAAAAAGACGTCGAAAAGATCCTCCGTTATTTTGTTTACTCCGCCACACTGGTCTGTTTGCTGGCGTACGGATTCGGCCTGTTCGGCGCGGGAGTAACGATCGATCTCCGCCTGCGCGGGTTTTACGAATCCGCCAATTACCTGGCGCTTTACATTGTTCCGGCGATCCTTATCAACATCTATTTCCTCCTTCGGCGCGGAGCCGCCCCTCCCTCTCATCAGGATTACATTGGTCTTTCCACGTTAGTCGTCCTGCTCTACAGTCTCTTTTTTACTCAATCCTACGCCGCGATCATCGGTGTATTCGGCGCACTCGGATTATATGCATTTTACTTTTTTCTTAAAAATCCGAAACAGCGGAAGAAGATCGGGCTGGCTTTGATGGTACTGGGGGCGACGTTTGTTGTGATTATTGCGACACAGGTAAACACCCCTAAATTCAGGCAGTTTCTGGATTTTAAAAATCGCTCCAGCACCACAGTCCGCCTGGAAATCTACCAAACGTCTTATCACCTCATTAAAAGCCATGTGTTTACAGGGGTGGGACCGGGGCTTTTTCAGGCGAACTATCAGGTCAATGCCCCGGAAGTGCTTCAGCGCGCCCCGCTGGAATGGAACATGCCCCATTCCCACAACATCTTTATCGGCTTCTGGCTCAACGCGGGCCTGATCGGGCTTTTGGCCTTTTTGTTTCTCATCGTTTTATGCCATACGTCTTTTGCCTATCCGCTCATCGCTTTATGGGGCATTCTGGTTCACGGTTTGTTCGATATGCCTTTCTGGAAAAATGATCTGGCCATGATATTTTGGTTAATAATTGCTTCTGTTTTGGTTTTGCAAAAATTGGACGTTAAAAAATCTCGAAATCCGAAATCCAAAATTCGAAAAAAATCTTAAAGTACGAATATTAAATGTTCTAAACATTTGGAATTTGAGATTTTAAAAATTTGAAAATTATTTCGTGTTTCGAGATTCGAATTTCGTATTTTACTTCAATATGGAACTCCTGCCTCTAAAAAGCCGGCTCCTGAAACCAGGCGGCGACCTGCTCACCGCGTTCAGAAAGGCAATCGGAAAAGGAAAGCTTAAAGAGGGCGATGTTATCGTGGTCGCTTCCAAAGCTGTGGCATACAGCCAGGGTCGTTTAATGTCTGTGGAGAGTAAAAAAAAATTCAGAGAACTGATTAAAAAAGAAGCCGATGCGGTTCTGGAAGATGGCGAAATGGTCATCACACTCAAGAATCAAATCCTCATCCCCAATGCCGGCATCGATAACAGCAATACGCCAAAAGGAACAGTCGTTTTGTGGCCTGAGCGGCCGTTTGAAGCCGCGCGTGATTTGTTAAAAAAATTGAAGAAAATTGAAAAAATAAAAAAATTGGGAATGATTATTAGCGATTCCCATTGTCAGCCGCTTCGAATGGGTACGTCCGGCATCGCCATCGGGTGGGCGGGATTTTACGGAGTGCAGGATGAGCGGGGTAAAAAGGACCTGTTTGGGAAAAAGATGGTTTATACACAAATCGCTGTCGCGGATGATTTGGCGTCCGCTGCTAATTTGTTGATGGGTGAAACTGATGCCTCCGTTCCTTTTGTCATCGCGCGCGGATTGGACGTGAAATGGTCGGATAAAGCCTTTTCGGAAAAGGATTATTTCATTCACCCCAAAAAGTGCATTTATAAGCATTTTTATTCATCGGATTTTAAAAACTTGAAAACTTGAAAACTCTTTTTCTAACAAACCAAATATACTTAAAAAGTTTTCAGGTTTGTCGGCATTATAGCTATATTCGGTGGAGTAAGCTCGGTGCAACACAAGTATTAGCCAAGTTTTCGATTTCTCATTCTCGTCGTGATTAGGTTGGCCTTTTTTAAATATATAAAAAAACGGGGCGCCCTTGCGGTACGCCCCGAATGGATGCATGCAAACCAGTTCGAACAGTTCTAGGTCAGTTGATCAGATGATCGGGTGTCCGGTACGCGCGTCCCGCACGCCCTCCTCAGTGAAGACTGCGATGATTCGCGCCGTCCCCCTTCTTACCGACGGGACCTTCAGTGTAACTTCCGCCGGGTAATTTCCGATTTCTTCTCGCCGTCTGATGGCGAGGGTCTTGATCTTCCGCTGGTCCTTCGGATGCAGTGTTGAAAAGCAGCCATTCTGTGCCATGTACGCTCCTCCTTGAGGTTGGGTTTTCGTTCCTACACTAACAGGTTTGCGGTTTGCGATGCTCCCTTGGTCTTAAGATCAGCCACACCGAATAGGGTGGGCAAGAGTCTAAAAACAGACCGCCACTATTTTATCCGTAAAATTTGACAAGTCAAATTTAATTTCCAATGATCAATTCCTGAATTTAGTTCAGGAACTCACCGGTAAGCAGAATCTCGGAGAGACTCTGAACTAAATTCAGAGATTAAAGTCGGTTGATTAGATTTATGAATTGAGCTTTGGAAATTGGAAATTTTACAAAAGTATTGTATCGTCATTACATCAAAATATTATTAAGTTATTATGTACAAAGTCGCTGTTCTCGCCTCCACCAATGGCACCAATTTCCAGTCCCTTTTAGACGCCAAAAAGTCAGGGATTTTGAAAGATAGCGTGCAGATCTGCTGTTTGGTGACCAACAAAGAATGCGGAGCGGTTGAAAAAGCCATATCAGCCGGCATTCCCTATCATATAGTCGATCAAAAGGGAGAAAGCCGTGAGGACTTTGATAAAAAAGTGATGGCAGTTTTGGATGAATATCAACCCGACCTTCTTGTCCTCGGCGGTTATATGCGGATCATCAGCAACGGCATGGTCGATAAATACCGTAACCGGATCATCAACATCCACCCGAGTCTGTTGCCAAAATTCGGCGGCGGGATGAGTATGGATGTCCACCGCGCGGTGATTGAGGCGGGCGAAACGGAAACCGGCATGACCATCCATCTGATCGACGAAGGGGTAGATACCGGCCCCATCGTCCTACAGAAATCCTGTTCCGTCGATCCGTCCGATACACCGGAAACCCTGAAAGACAAAGTGCAGGCGCTGGAAAAAGAATGGTATCCCAAAGTGGTCCAGCTGTTCGCGGATGGAAAAATTAAAGTCAAAGATAACCACGTTGTGATCCATGAATAACTACCTCGCTTTCTGGAAGGGAAATAAACGGCGTAATTTGTGGCAGCACCCATTATGGTCGGCTTTTCAGAGTGCGGTCCACCGGAAAGTCTTTCTGCTCGAAGCCGATGGCGCATCCGCTTTGCTGGTAAAACATGATCTGCCTCTCGGATTCTCCTGGCTGGAATGCCCGCGAGGCCCGCTTTTTAAAAATGGAAAAGGTTTGTTGCAGATTTTGATGGATATCCGGGAAGCCGCCAAAAAACAAAAGGCCATTTTCGTCCGTTTGTCTCCCTTTGAAGCGCTAAAAACTAAGGATTACGGACTAAAAAATTCACAGCATGATACTCAACCGCAAACCAGTCTCATCCTCGATCTGGAACAAAGTGAAGAAGAGCTCTTAAAACAGATGAAACCCAAGGGCCGTTACAATATCAAGGTTGCGGAAAAGCACGAGGTAACCGTTAAGTCTAGTCTCGACACCGACACCTTTTACCACCTCCTTTCTTCCACCGGCTTCCGGGATAAATTTGGTATCCATCCAAAGTCCTATTACCGCAAAATGTTACAATCCATGCCCGAAAATGCCCACTTGTTACTGGCTAAATGCAATGGAGAGGTGATTGCGGGCGGACTGTTTGTGTATCTGGATGAATGGGGGATTTATTATTACGGCGCGTCCGCCGAAACCTACCGCAACACAATGGCACCGTATCTGATCCAGTGGGAGGCGATTAAGGAAGCTAAAAAACGGGGCTGTAAGCATTATGACTTTTTAGGCATCGCACCCGAAGGGGCTGAAGGGCATGCGTGGTCGGGGGTAACAGAATTCAAGAAAAAATTCGGTGGCCGGGTGGTCGATTACCCGCAGGCCAAGGAGATGGTGCTCAGGCCGTTCTGGTATTTTATTTATCAATGTTACAAAAAATTCCGATGAAAAAAATCACTATTTCAACCAAAGGCAGAACCGTAATAAATAATATTACTGACGCCGTCCGAAACGCTGTCGCGAACATGAAGATCGAAGACGGTATTGTTACCGTTTACTGCCCGCATACCACGGCCGGTGTCCTCATCAACGAAAGCGACGACCCAGCGGTCCAGCGCGACATCCTCCGCCGGCTGAACGACCTGGTGCCGCTGGATTTGGAATACGATCACGAGGAAGGTAATTCCGACGCTCACATCAAATCCTCCCTCATCGGCTCCTCGGTTCAGGTATTTGTGGAAGGCGGAGAGTTAAAACTCGGCCAATGGCAGACAATCTATTTTTGCGAATTCGATGGGCCAAGGGAAAGAGAGGTTTGGGTTAAAGAGTCATAATCTTTTGTCATTTCAGCCACTTTTTTTGTCATTTCGACCAACCCGGAGAAATTCCTTTAAAAACTTGCCATTTATTTTTAAATATGGTATAATTTTATAATATATAAATTAAAATAAATATCATGGCAAAAGAAACGCCCGACTTTAAAACAAGCGGTCCTGTCGAAAAAAGACTTAGGGATATAAAACCCGTATCACCTTCATTAGGTATTGAAGACATGTCTTCAGATTGGGCAGAAAAGCAAAGGCTATTGGCAGAGGCCAAACGCAAAAAAAGTGAAATGCAGGAAAAATTAGCAGCACAGAAAGCCAGCGTTGAAAAGCGGAAAGAAGCTATGGGAAAAAAGGCCAGCGCCAAAGAAAAGCTGGAAAGAGAGAGGGCTTCAAAAGAAGCCTTATTCGCTTTTGAAATGGCTTACGATAAACGTTTTTGGGGAGACAAAAAAGGGTCTGTGGGCGAAGCGATAAAAACATCAGGTTTTGCCGGCAAGCGTCTTGACGCTCAAAACTGGACCACCGTCCACAATAAGATGATGGAGACCAATAAAGAATATTCAGACGCCTATAAAGCAACCGTTCCTTTAATCAAGCCAGATGAGCGCATGCCTGAAGGAGATCTTTTTTCACAGGAAGGCGCAGAAAAAAAGCCGGAAGGCTTTGGGTTAAATCCTGATGAAGAGGTGATGATGACTGGTGCACTGGCAATCGTTCATCCTGAGGTCCTTACAACAGGATGGACTGATATAACAGACCATGCTGTTAAAGCCTATATTGAAAAACATCGTTCTGAAGGCAGAGATATGGAAGATGACGTCGCATGGGTGCAGACGATGGGGGAAGTAGATGAAATGTTAGCAAAAGAGCCTCCTGTCTATGTGGCGGATTTTGAAAAAATGGATTTGGAAGAAGGAAATATAATCAGTGGAGATAAGAGTGAAACAGTGGCCAAAAAAACACCTCCTGATGAAGGCATGACAAAAGTCACTAGCGTTTCCACCCGAAAACCACGATAACTTAAGGCTTTATCCGGTTGATCATCCGTGGGAAGGGAATGGTCTCGCGGATGTGCTGAGTACCGCAGATCCAGCCGGTGATGCGTTCCAATCCATACCCAAACCCGCTGTGCGGCATGGAGCCGTATTTCCGCAGGTCCAGATACCACTCGAATACCTTGGGGTCGAGCTTGTGTTCTTTAATGCGCGCCATCAGCACATCATAATCATCTTCACGCTGAGACCCGCCGATGATCTCCCCGTACCCTTCCGGCGCCAGTAAGTCGGCGCACAAGGCCCGGCTATCGTCTTTTGGGTCGCGTTTCATATAAAAAGCCTTCACTTCCGCCGGATACTTTTCCACAAAGATCGGCTGGTCGTATTTTTGGGTAAGAATGGTCTCATCATCCCCGCCCAGGTCATGGTCGGGCTGGATATCCGAGCCCATTCCCCTTAATTCCTCCACCACCTCCGCATGGGTTTTGCGGATGAACGGCGCTTTGATCTTTCTTAACGGTTCGATGTCCCGCTCCAGGATCGTCAGTTCTTTTTGATTTATATCCAATACCTTTTTAATTATGTGGCAGATCAGTTCTTCCTGTATTTTCAGGTTTTCCTCATGGTCGCACAGCATTTCCGCGTCCATCATCCAGAATTCCGTTAAATGCCGGCGGGTCTTGCTTTTTTCCGCGCGGAACACCGGGCCGAAATCGAACACACGTCCATGGCTCATCACCGCGGCCTCCAGATACAGCTGTCCGGATTGGCTCAGGTACGCACTCCCTTCATCAAAATACTCGATTTCAAACAATTCCGTCGTCCCTTCACACGCGTTGGGCGTGAGAATAGGGGAGTCGATTTTAATGAATCCGTTCTGATTGAAATAGTCATACGTCGCGTTGATGATGGTGTTTCGCACCCGCTGAATGGCCCATTGCTTACTGCTCCTGAGCCACAGATGCCGGTTATCCAATAGAAAATCCGGCCCATGTTCCTTTTTGCTGATGGGATATTCTTCTGCCGGCTGGTGGATGACTTCAATGTCTGTGACCTGCATCTCAAAAACATCATCATGTTTAGGGTGCTGGGTGATTTTTCCGGTTACCTTTAAAGAAGTTTCCATCTGCAGATCTCCGGCGGTCTTCATCGCGCTGTCGGGCGTGTCTCCTTCGCAGGCCACCGCCTGCATCAGCCCGCTCCCATCCCGCAACTGGAGAAAATAGATCTTTCCGCTGCCGCGCTTGTTATACATCCACCCCTGAATGGTGGCTTCCTGATCGACATGGTTTTTGGCGTCTGAGATTCGGATAATCATTGGCTAAGGACTAAGAGCTAAGGATGAGGGACTAAGTGCAAACTTAATCCTCGGAAACCATATCAAAAAACCTCCCAAACGACCAGCTTAATCCGAATTTCGCCTATCCTCTCCTTGGAGTTGTCGAAGTGTTTTTATTACATCCTCTCTCGTTTTGATTGCACGGTACATCTCGACGATCTCACTCAATTTATAGTGCCGGGCGTTTTCTGGAAACGGAATCATAAAACCACCTCCGTCTCCCGTACAGCATAGCTGAAAAATCTCTTTGGGCGGATTAGCATGATGGTCCTCAAATTTTACAATATGAAGTTCTTCACCACCATCCAATGGCTTGGAATCTAATGATTCATGGCCGGGGAAATAACGTTCAAAAGACATATTAAAGATTTTTATACATCCATTTGGTCAGCGTCCATCTTTCCGAAAAACGGATAGCGCGGTGGAGCATTATATCAGAAAGGCGCTCATTTTGCTGCTTTTCAAGTTGATACAGGAACGGAAGGGATTCTTCCCGTCCCAGCTGACTGAGTGCCCATAGGGCGTCGTTTTTTTCCTGGACCGAAGTCTCAATCGAATCAATGGACATCATCAGCGATTGAGCACAGCTTTCACCTCCAAAACGTCCCTGATACTCATCACAGATCTCCTTCACGCCCGTGTAGATTCCGCGTAAAGAAAAAGCGAAAAAGATCAAAAACACAGCAAGAGCAACAATTCCGAAAATGATTAATCGTTTAAATCTCATTCAGATATTTTGGGGAGTAATGGACCCCTTTTTTAAAGGGATTCAGAAATTTACATCATTCCGGGCATCCCCATACCACCCCCACCCGGCATTGCCGGCTCTTCTTTTGGGATTTCCGTTACCGCGCTTTCGGTCGTCAGGAACATGGCGGCGACGGAAGAAGCGTTTTCTAAAGCACTCCGGGTCACTTTTTTCGGGTCGATGATGCCCGCCTTGAACATATTTACGATCAGCGGTTTGCTGATAGGCGAGGTGGCATCGTAGCCCATGTTTTTATCCTTTTTCCAGGCATCCATTAGCTTATTCTGGATGACCGCGCCGTCCACGCCGGCGTTTTCCGAGATCTGGTTCACGGGGTAGGTGAGAGCGTTTTTCACGATTTCCGCGCCCAGCCGCTCTTCTTCATGGTCAAATTTTTTCGGATCGATTTTTAAGCTCGCCTGCAGTAAGGCAGCGCCGCCGCCGATCACCACGCCTTCTTCCACCGCGGCGCGGGTAGCCGAGAGCGCGTCTTCAATACGATGTTTCTTTTCTTTCAGCTCGACCTCAGTGGCCGCGCCGACTTTGATGACAGCCACTCCGCCGGACAACTTAGCCAGGCGTTCCTGCAATTTATCTTTATCGAAATCAGAAGTAGATTTTTCGAGTTCAAGTTTGATCTGTTTAACGCGGTCCTGAATGGCTTCGCTTCTTCCCTTCCCTTCCACAATGGTGGTGTTGTCTTTACTGGAAACCACTTTGCGGGCTTTGCCCAGGTCTTCAATGGTGGCATTTTCTAATTTCAGACCCACCTCCTTGCTGATCACGCGTCCGCCCGTCAGGATAGCGATATCCTGTAACATGGCCTTTCGGCGGTCGCCGAATCCCGGCGCCTTAACAGCAAGGGTATTAAAAGTCCCCCGGAGCTTGTTGACCACCAGCGTGGCCAGGGCTTCGCCTTCGATGTCTTCGGCAATGATCACCAGGTTCTTTCTGCCGGCCTGCGCCATGCTCTCTAGCAGAGGAAGAATATCTTTGATGCTGTTGACCTTTTCATCTGTTATCAGGATGTAGGCGTCTTCAAACACCGCTTCCATGCGGGCGGTATCGGTGATCATGTAAGGGGAGATGTAGCCGTTGTCGAACTGCATTCCTTCCACCATATCCACAGAAAGGCCAAGCGTCTGGCCTTCTTCCACCTGCACCACGCCGTTCTCGCCCACTTTCTCAAACACCTCGGCAATCAGTTTGCCGACTTCCGGGTTCTGGGCCGAGATGGTAGCGACTTGCTCCATTTCTTCTTTGGATTTGATGTCCTTTTTCATCTTATCCAGCTCATCCAGCACGATTTTAACCGCTCCCTCAATCCCTTTTTTAAGCAACATCGGATTGACCTTGTTGGTCTTGATGTGGTGCATGCCTTCTTTGATGATGGCGTGGGCCATAACGGTCGCGGTAGTGGTACCGTCACCCGCCACATCATTTGTTTTATTAGCCACTTCTTTCACCAGCTGAGCACCCATGTTCTCAAACGGATTTTCCAGTTCGATTTCGCGGGCGATGGTCACCCCGTCATTGGTGATGGTGGGCGCGCCGTATTTCTTTTCCAAAAGCACATTCCGGCCCTTGGGCCCCATGGTCACGCGGACGGTGTTGTTTAATTTTTCAATGCCGTCTAATAATTTCTGACGGGCATCGTCACTGTGTAATATATCTTTGGCCATTTTTTCTAAAAGTTAAAAATTATAAATTTTTAACGTGTCTCGTGCTTCGTGCCTCGGGTCTCGCGAGTCACTAGTCACTAGGCACGAGTCACTACGCCACAATAGCGCGTACAGACGTCATTTCCACGATTTTGTATTCCACGCCGTCCACTTTCACATCCTCGCCGGAATAACGGCCGTATAAAACCTTATCGCCCACTTTCATTTCAATCGGGAGTTCGGTGCCGTTACTGCTGATGTTTTTATTGGCCACCGCCACCACTTCTCCTTCCTGGGGTTTTTCTTTGTTGGCCGTGTCAGGGATCACAATCCCGCTTTTGGTCATTTCCTCCTGTTCAAGAGGCTTAATAACAACATAACCATTAAGAGGTCTGATGTTCATATCATTTTGATTAAAAATTAAAAGATTGAAGATTGAAAATTAATCTTGGAATTTTTGGATCTTCAATTTTCAATAGTTTAGCACTTTAAATAACTGAGTGCTAAATCATTCTAGCAATCTTGGACTTGTTGTCAACATTTCTGGTTTGTAGGTTGTAGTTTGTAGGTTGTAGCTCACTACTCACTACAACTTACAAACTACTCACTTGGAAGAATTATTTCAGCAAAAGGTACCCTTCCGTGCTCACTCCATCATTAAAATAATGTTTGATCCACGTGACGGCTTCAAAAGAGCTGAGGAGGTTCTGGCTGTAAACGCCCAGGGGCGTGTTCATCAGAAGCGGGTGAAGGTTCTGCAGATCCACAAAAGTGATCTCATCGCTCACCGCGCTCAAATTACTCAGCGCCTGGCGGAACGATTGAGATTGAGACAAAATGAAACGGGGTGAGATGCTCAGGTCAATAGTTTCTTTAATCGATTCAGGATGGTTGCCCATGATGATGAGTTCATCAGTCACCGCGTAACAGAACCCATAAGCGGAATCAGAGACATCAAGACAGTTGATCTCATAATCTTCATATATTTCGCTGATTTCTTTGAGGCGTGACGGGTCGGCCACCAGCTCCCGGCTTTCCGTGCCGTCCGGCAGGGTAAATTCTTTCAGGCGCGGGGCGAACTGGGCGGCCAGGGTCTGGAAGCCTTCCAGCAGTTTTTTTAATTTAACCTCCGCGAACGTCCGGTCATTGTGTTTCAGGATCAGTTTAATGCCGAGCTGTCCGTTTTCCAGGTATTCAAAGGCCAAAGCATATTCCCCTTCAAACAAAGGGTAAATATCATTCCGTAAACTCACATCTTCCCCGAATATGCGGTTCACCTGCGCCCGCACCACTCCCTCGAGGATGATGCCGTAGGCAGGATTGAGCTGGCTGATGGTCTCGAGCGTGTTCTGCCACTCATCGCTTAAATTAGCCCCTCCTATATAAGCGGCCAGATTCTGGGAGCCTAAAAAGTCCGCCAGGCTGTAGGCGAAACGGGTCGAGTCCGTATACCCCTTTTTCAGAGCCAGCAGTTTCGGGTCGAGCGACAGGAGGGTATTGAAATGGAAGCCATTGTATTCTTTCTGGATGGTCAGGACCAGATGGTCGGTGATGTTCTTAAGGGGGTCAATGAGTTGGCTGAGAGGATTGTTATCTCCGAAATAAAGCGCCTGGATATTGAGATAGCCATATCCCCACGCTTGCCGGGGGAGGTTGGCCAGCGATTTCCGGTAAGCCGGATCCGCGTTGAGGTTAGCGTCTTCACCGCGGTAGACCGCCTGGATCATTTCCAGCGTGGAAGGTTTTTCAGCAATGAACAGGTAAGGTCCGATAAAACTGAAGGAAAAATGGTTGCTTTGCGGATAGGAATAAATCGGCAGTTTTTTATCGCCGCTCACCGTCAGCTTTTCTCCTCCCATCCCCAGGCCTTCGAAAAAGGCTAGCGCCTGTTTTTGGCTGCGGATACGGAAGAACAGGACAAGTTTATTTTTATTGTCGCCATTTTTAATCAGTGCTAATCCAAGCCGCCCCTGGGACAATTGCTCCTGAAGGTCTTCCATATCGAGCTGAAAGGTCTGTTTCAGGACCGCGCTTAAGCCCGTAAGGTTAAAAATCGTTTTCTGATCCAGCCGCGGGGGAAGCGTAAGATCTTTCAGCTCAAAATAGGCGACCGTTTTTTCAGCGGGTAATATATAGGTAGCGCTTCGGTTGGTAAGCGTGAACCAGAGCAGATAAACAAAAAAAGCGATCATCATCAGGAAACCGATTCCCAGAATGGCGAACAGGAGACGATCCAGCAAGGTTGTCTTGTTTTTCCGGCGTTCCAGTAATTTTTTAAGCAGTAGGTTTTTACTCATTTAACATAACGAAATAACAAAATAACGATACAACAAAAATCAGAAATCTGAAATCAGAAATCAGAAATTAAACCTCCGTTTCTTTCCCGCATTTTTCGCATTTGATCAGATTCTTTTTAGCCTGAGTCTGAAGCCCTTTGCAGACAGGGCATGGGTCATCAACCGGCTTGCTCCATGTGGCAAAATCGCATTTGGGGTAATTGGAACAGCCATAAAACACCTTTCCGCGCTTGGTCCGTTTTTCAACCAGTTTGCCGCCGCATTTCGGGCATTCCGCGTCGATGGCATGGGCTAAAGGCCGGGTGGTCTTGCATTTGGGATAAGCGGAACAGGCCAGAAAATCTCCGAATTTGCCGGTCTTCACCACCATGGGCGAACCGCATTTTTCACATTTCTCATCTTTGAATTCTTTTTGCAGTTTCTCTTCTTTTTTCCGGTCTTCTTTGAGCGGTTTGGCGTTTTTGCATTCCGGATACTTAGAACAGCTCAGGAATTTGCCGTTCCGTCCCAATTTGATTACCATGGGCGCGCCGCATATTTCACACTTTTCATCTGTCTTTTCTTTGACCACATCCGTTTTTTTAATGGTCTTCTTTTTTTCCTCCAGTGTTTTCTCAAACGGTTGATAAAAATCCTCTATCACAGGTTTCCATTCAACCTTACCTTCCGCGATGTCATCCAGTTTCTCCTCCATATCCGCCGTGAAATTATAATTGACGATGTCTTTAAAGTGCTTCATCAGAAAATCATTCACAATAATGCCGATCTCCAGCGGATAAAGTTTTTTATCTGGTTTTTTTTCCACATAACCCCGCTGGATGATCGTCGAGATCGTCGGTGCGTACGTGGAAGGACGGCCGATTCCTTCGGACTCCAGTTTTTTGACCAGGGTCGCTTCCGTATAGCGGGCAGGCGGCTGGGTAAATTTCTGTTCATCGTTGATCTTGACTAGTTTACACGCTTCACCTTTTTCGATTTCCGGAAGGATCCGCTCTTTGTTCGCCAGCGCTTCATCCGGATGATCAGTGCCCTCCACATATACCTTCATAAAACCCGGCGATCTGATCACCTGCCCCTTGGCGACAAGAGTGTAATCGTTATCGGTTTCCACTGTCACAGTGGTCACATCCAGTTTTGCCTCGGGCATCTGGCAGGCCATGGTCCGTTCCCAGATCAGCTTATACAATTTATATTGATGGGGATCCAGATGGGGCTTTAGGCTCTCGGGGGTCTTACTGGGGTCCGTGGGCCGGATGGCTTCGTGGGCTTCCTGCGCGCCTTTGGTTTTTTTCGTGAAGAAACGGGGTTTTTCAAGCGCGTACTCCTCACCATATAATTTTTTAATCACTTTGGGGACTTCCCTCAAAAATTCCATGGAGAGATTAAATGAATCCGTTCTCATATAGGTAACAAGACCGGTATGCTGTTTGCCATGTTCGACCCCTTCATAAAGCTGCTGGGCGACCACCATGGTCTGTTTGACCGAAAAACCGAGCTTGCGTGAAGCTTCCTGCTGGAGGGTGCTGGTGATAAACGGAGGCGCGGGATAGCGCTTAGCCGCGCTGGTGATAAGGTCCGCCACTTTATAATCGGCGCCCTTAAGGTCTTTAACAATCGCTGCCGCCTCCTTTCCGCTTTTTACCTCTGCTTTTTTATTTTTGACCTGAATAAGCTCGGCATTGAATTTGCCTTTTTTTGCCTTCAGGTCAACATCGATCTTCCAATATTCTTCCGGTTTGAAATCTTCGATCTCCCGCTCCCGCTCCACTACCAGGCGGACCGCGACGCTTTGCACGCGTCCGGCGCTCAGCCCGCCCCTGACCTTCGTCCATAGCAGAGGGGAGAGTTTGTAACCCACCAAACGGTCGAGTACACGGCGGGCCTGCTGGGCGTAGACAAGATTGATATCAATGCTTCGGGGATTTTCCAGGGCGGTCAAGATGGCCGGTTTGGTTATTTCATGGAAAGCGATCCGCTTATAATGGTCTTTCTTTAAATCCAGTGCGTGCACCAGGTGCCAGGCAATGCTTTCCCCTTCACGGTCCTCATCAGAGGCCAGCCAGACCATCGTGTCTTTATATTTATGGACAAGGTCTTTGAGCTCCCTGACAATTTTTTTCTTGTCCGGACTGATCTCATATTTTGGCTCAAACCCTTTTTTGACATCGATGCCCAATTCTTTTTTCGGAAGATCCCGGATATGCCCCATGGAAGCCTTGATGTTATATTTGGCTCCCAGAAATTTTTTAAGCGTTCTGGCCTTGGCGGGCGACTCGACAATAATGATATGATTCATAAATTTTAGCTTACGATACAACGATACAACGAAACGACGATACAATAAGAAGTGAAAATTTCAAAATTATTTTAAGGCAACAGCGTATTAATCGTTTTAATATTTCTTTTGAAGGTGCGAGGATTTTTATAAATATTAATGCTTCATGCCTTGTATTTGTTTGGCAATGTGAAAGGCTGCATTATGAATTTCGCTAAACCGATCAATCGTTAAAATATCTTTATCTTTTAAATGATCAGCGCATGCCACCACTTCCGCGAGAGAACCAAGTGCAATATCAAAATGTCTGCACATTTCTATGTCGCTATATCGCCCTGCTGCTTCAGCGATATTCAAACCCACTGAAAGAGCTGATCGATTAAATTGGCTGTAATATTTTTTCTTAACTTCGATAGAAAAATGTCCACTAAGTTTGCCGATTTTCTGATTCAGTTCTTTGGCGTCGTGATACATTTGCCAATCCAAAAATCTCAATATGTTGATACGTAATTCGATTAAAATACAAAAATTTATCTGATTCTCACTTTCGGCGCTTTAGATTACTTGTTTAAGGATTAAAAAGTCAAGTCATTTCGTCGTTTCGTCATTTCGCCGTTTTTTGTTTTAAATAAGCCAAAAAGAAGAATATTTTTACTAGCAAATTTCCTCTTTCGTCAAATATTCAGATTTTGGCTTAAATACTGAATTAAATGTGAATACAAAATTGTATCAAACGACTTTTTCGCTAGCTAAAGCGAAAAAACCCTTGTCACGCTGATTTTTGCTGATTATACTGCCTTTGTTTTAATTCTTAATCTTTTTTTATTATGACTAAGCAAGATTTAGTTACCGCGATCGCGTCCAACGCTGGCGTCACCAAAAAAACAGCTGGTGTTTCTTTAGACGCTGTCCTCGAATCCATCACCAAAGAACTTAAAAAGGGTAAAAGCGTGACTATCACCGGCTTTGGCACGTTCCGCGTCAGCAAACGCGCTGCCCGCACGGGTGTGAATCCTCGCAACCCATCCCAAAAAATCAAAATCCCTGCTATGAACATCCCTGCTTTTAAAGCTGGCAAAAGTCTTAAAGACGCTGTTCGCTAAGTCATAGTAATCACAAATAAAAAAACCAGACCCCCCTTACCAATGGTATAGGGGGTTTTTGTTACCAAGGGATATTCAAAACAATCTGTGAACTTGAAAAATCAATTACTTTTTTGTATGCTTTCAGCATAAACAAAATTTAATTTTTAAAATGTTTTTATATGTCAGCACAAGAAACAAGCGGTGATACTTTTCAGGCAGATGTTTTAGGCGTTAAAGATATGCCGGTTCTGGTAGATTTTTGGGCCCCCTGGTGCGGTCCTTGTCAGATGCAGGGGCCGATTTTAGATGAATTATCTGCTGAGGCAGAAGGAAAGGCAAAGATCATGAAAGTCAATGTGGATGAAAATACCGAACTCGCCAGCCAGTATGGTATTATGAGTATTCCGGCCCTCAAAGTTTTTAAAAATGGTGAAGTCGTGGAAGAAATGGTCGGCGTACACCAAAAAGATCAGCTCATGGAAGTGATTGAGAAGCACTCCTAACTAATAAGTGCAAGCGGCAAGTTTAAAGTGCAAGTTATTAAATTACACTCTTGCACTTGCACTGGACCCTTGTACTACTTTTTCCGGTCCATCGCCTCATTGGCCAGTTGGTCAGCCAGGCTGTTTTGGGCGCGCTCGATGTGCCTGATGGTAAATACCTTGAATTGCCCCACGATCCGCTGGACTTCGTCAAACAGAGGGCGGATATTGGCGTTTTTTACTTTATAATTACCGCTCATCTGTTCCACCACGAGCTGACTGTCCATAAAGCAGTGGATTTTAAGGTCTGGGAAACGGCTGTAAACTTCGCGAAGCGCCGTGCGTAAAGCCAGATATTCCGCTTGGTTATTCGTTTTTTCGCCGTAGAATTCTGAACCCTGCAGCACATTTTCCCCGCCCCGGAATACCGCAAACCCCCCGCCAGCCGGTCCCGGATTCCCCCGGGAACCGCCATCTACATACACCTCGATACTTTCCGCGTTCATGGCCATATGTTTGTGGAGTTGGGTTTTAACCGCCAGCTCCACAAACGCCTGCTGTTCGCGTTTGGGAATATGTTTATCTAATTGTGCCTGGAGGCTTTTTGAAATCATAGTTCGGATTGATATCGTATTGACTTCGAATTGACCAGTCCATTCGCAGTCTATTCGCAGTCCATTCGTTATCTATTCGTTATCTCAATCTCCTTCACGCCCAGCAGGAAACGGTTTTTTGCCAACCGGGAGCCCGTAAGGGTCTGAAGGAATTTACGCGTGACCGTGATGGCTGTAAACATGGAAACCAAAATACCAAGTGCCAGCATCAGGGCGAAACCGCGGATGATGGAATTGCCGAAAAACCATAAGATCGCGCAGGTAATAAGAGAAGAGACATTTGAATCCCGGATGGAAGACCAGGCGCGTTCAAAACCCGCCACAAGGGCCGCCTGAAAACCTTTACCGGAGTTCAGTTCTTCCTTTGTGCGCTCGAAGATCAGGATGTTCGCGTCCACCGCCATACCAATAGAAAGGATAATGCCCGCGATGCCTGCCAGCGTCATCACAATGCCGGTGGTCTTAAGTACAAAGAGGATGATGATCGAATAGATGATAAGCGCAAAAACAGCGAAGATGCCCATCAGCCGGTAATAAGCAATCATATAAAGAGCCAGGATGATCAGGCCGATCAGGCCGGCCAGAAGAGAAACACGAAGGGCGCTTTCGCCCAAAGTCGCGCTGATGGTGTATTGGCCCGTCAGAATCACCGGCGCGTCGATGGCCCCTGTGTTTAAGTCATTGGCCAGCTGGAGCGCCTCCGTAATGGAATAATTACCGGTGATAACGGCCGCGCCGCCGCTGATCTTTTCATTTACATTCGGCGCGGAGATCAATTCACCGCCCACGAAGATCGCCAGCGGCTTATTCACCAGCCGCTCCGTGATATCCGCGAACATATCCGCCCCCTTACTGTCGAATTCGATATTGACCTGAGGGGAGCCGAGCTGGTTATAAGTGACGGTAGCGTATTTAAAATGCGCGCCATCCAGGCCCGTGGATTTCCATGGGTCCGGCGTCAGGTCGAAGAACAGTTCATGGTAATTGTATTCCTCCTCATCAACCGTTACTTCATACGGTTTGGTCAGTTTCAGTTCTTCCTCCAGTTTTTGCTGGTTGGCTTCGTTATTCGGCACAGAAAGAACGGCCACGGAAACGGTTTCCTCTCCGCCTTTTTTGTCAGTCGTTTTAATAATATGATAGCCAAATTCCGTTTCCACCACATCCGAAATTCCGCCTATCGGCAAGGCAAAAGCCGCTTCTTCAAAGGCCGGAGTCATCTGACCGGTCCCGAAGAAACCCAGGTCACCCCCGTTAGAAGCCGAGGTGCAATCCGAATATTCTTTAGCCAGTTCTTCAAAACGGTCCGGATCCTTCTTAATTTCTTTTAATAATCGTTCGGCCTCCTTTTTTGCTTCCGTTTGGGTGCGGGTTACATCTTCTGCGGCCCGCTCTGCGCCCTGATAAGCAATCAGGATATGGCTGGCTTTTACTTCACTCTCTCCTTCATCTTTTGCCAGTATTTCATAAACCTTCAATTCATTGCCGGATTCAATAATATCTGTCAGCTCATTTACCGGAGTCGCCCAAAGAATGGCGGCCACGTCTTCCGGGAAATCGGAGCGTTTTTTCATATTTTCCGTGTCGCGCAGTTTGCCAAACGCTTCAGCCACTTCGCGGAATTCTTTCACTTCCTCCTTGGTCCGCTCTTTTGTTTCTTTGCCGAGGAACTGGACAATAAATAAGCCTTTTTGTTCGGTCAGCTGGCCGCCCGTCCCCACAATATAGCCATCTGTCCCTTCGACCAGTGCCTTGTTGATCTCATGCGGCTTTAAAGTCGGCAAAAGGTCTTTATAACGGGCAGGGAGTTCTGAAGCCCATCGAGTCTCATTCTCGCGGAAGTCGATTTTTTTGTCGCTGGTCTGGGAATTTAAAGCGATGGTCCTGAAATCCGTATCGGGCTTAAGCGCTTCGGCCAGGATCGCATTTGCTTCGGCTTCGACCTTTCCTTTTTCGTCAGCTTCCATTACTGTTTTTTGTTCTTTAAATTCCAGCTGAATGGTCTTCCCCACTACTTTTTTAGCCTCCTCGATATCCTTAATGCCCGCCAGCTCCACAATAATGTGCTCCTCGCCCGCCACATTCGACAGGTATATCTGCGGCTCGGAAACTCCCAGTCCGTTCACCCGGCGTTCAATCGTGGTGCGCACGCCTTCGATGATATCGTTGATGCGCACATCATTATATTTATCATCATCTTCGTTTTTGGCGTAGGCGTTGCGCAGGTCGATGCGGTAATCCAGCTGAGTTCCGCCCTGCAGGTCTAAACCAAGGGTGATTTTAGGGTTTTTAAAAAAATTCACGAACGCGTTATCCGGCCAGTTGGATTTAACCGAATAAGGCAGTGCCACCACACCCATAACAAGGGAAGCGACGATAATAGTGACAAGTCCTTTTGAAAATCTGGAAAACATTTTAGTAAGGATTAAGGATTAATCAGTAAGAAGTGAGCTCGTAAAACGGGCGGAATTAGTTTAGCGGAAACCTCTCTGTGGTGCAACATTATATCAAAGACAAATATAAAATTATTATTTAAATCTCTGAAGGCGCGATTTTGCAATCGCGCCGGCGCGGAAGCGTTTCCGCGCCTTCAGTGAGATGAATATAAATTTAAAATTTATTTCTCAATCCTGCTTCCCTGCCGGATCATCTTATGGCTCAGATCGATATTTTTCAGCTCCGCCCCTTCATCCACAATGCAGTTTCTCAGCACGCAGTTGATGATCTTGCAGTTTTTTAAGATCACGGTGTTTTCCAGTGTTGAATTCCGGATCGTCGCGCGGTCGCCTAAATACACACCGCCTTTAAACTTTGAATCTTCTTTTTCTACCCGTCCGTTTTCAATCACCTGCCCATCCAATAACTCACGGTTCGCCTGCAGATAGCCGTCAAATGAACCCACATCAAACCATTTTTCTTTAAAAGAAAACACATTGACCGCCACTCCTTTTTTAAGTAAGTATTCAAAAATTCCACCCAGGTCATCATTTTTCTCTTTGGCGTAATCCACAATGTCAGTCAGATTTTCTTTGGGGAAGATGTAACAGCCCGTGCTTACCAGCGTGCTTTTCGGCTCCTGCGGCTTTTCCTGAAATTCGACAACTTGTCCATCACGCGATACCACAACTCCAAACCGTTTAGCCAGATCCAGATTTTGAATATCATAAGCCGCCAGTATCGGGTGGTTTTGATAAGAATCAATAAAATCCTTCATCTTAAAACCAAAATAATTATCCCCGGCGATCAGTAGCAGATCTTCATCCAGTTTCTCATGGCCGATGACCATCGCCGTGGCGCCCAGAGCCCCCTTTTTGAATTCATCATCAAAAGAATCCTCCACAAAGATCTTAATCGGCCGATGAGGGTAATCCTTCGCCCATTTTTTAAACTCACTTTCAAAAACCGCGTTGGTGGAGATGATGATCTCCATATCCTCTGGCAAGCCTTCCGCGATATGCGAAATAATCGGCCTGTCTTTCAGGTGCAGGAGGGGTTTTGCCTTATTTTCGGTCAGTGGCCAGAGGCGTGTTGCGAAACCGCCAGCCAATATTATGCATTTCATAATTTTCAATTTCCGATGTCCGATGTCCGATGTCCGATGAAGCCCTATTGGACACTGGACATTGGACACTGGACATCGTAATTAGGTTCACCAAATCTTATCCCACCACTGCTTCTTCCTTACCACCTTTAAAAACGGCTGACCTTCGATTTCTTCCACATGCTGATGCCCCTGGAAGATGCCGAGTAATTCAGGCGGCATGATGAATTGAAGATTGTTCTGTAGGGCGTAGTTGATGATATTTAAACTTTGCTCCAGATGATCCACTTGCAGGATATGGTCGATGTTGTGCTGGGCGATGGCTTTTTCAAAAACATTCATCTTGCCCACCACCGGCACCCCCGCGATCACGCTTTTTCCGCCCCCTTGCGCGTCGATAATCGCCACGGGTTTGATGTGGGATTTGGTCTGTAGCAGGTGTTTGATAATCTCTTCCGCGGGTCGGTTGGCACCGATCACCAGTGTTCTATAAACCCCCACTTCCCGTTCCGCGCTTTTTTGTAAAATCCATTTAAACATCCGGTGCCAGAAATAAACAAACAAAAACGTCAGCAAAAAGATGTAAACCAGAATCAGTCGTGAAAAGAAATTCCTGTACGCGAAGTAATACAGCACCATAAATACCGCCACGTTTTCAATCGCCACAAACGCAATCCGCTGCATGTGCCGCAGGCTCCGGATCTGCTGGGTCAGTTTGTAAGCCCGCGCGAAAAACATAAATCCCAATGTGACCAGCGTGGTGATAAGCGCGATGGTCATGTATTTATCGAACGGGAAATCCGTTGAAAAATAAAAGCCGATGCGCAGAAAATATGAAAAGGCGAACGCGGCCACCAAGAGTAAGCCGTCCACCACGATCTGAAGTATTTTTAAGCGGATAAGCTGTTTATTCATGGGTATCCGGATTATCTTCCTTTTTACCTACCAGCAACGTGGCCAAGGCCCGGACATACGTCATATTCGCCTGGCCCATGGCAACGGCTAAGTAGTGGGGATTAAGCGGTTGCCTGCTTTCCTGATTTTTGGGATCAACTGGTTCACATGCTTCTTCTGTTGGTTTTTCCTGAGTCATGGTTTTTTTGGTTAAATGGCAAAATTAGTTTTACCATAAAAACGGGTTCAAAAGAAGCCATAAATTAAGGAATATATTTATATATACAACTCTTATGTGATAAGATGTCTTTAAATTAAAAATTAAAATATTATAAGTGTTTCGTGTCTAGTGTCTCATGTCTGATAAACAGACGAGACACGAGTCACAAGTCACGAGACACGAAAATAAATAAATGAAAAAGGTGTTCCGCTCACAATCTCATTACTACGTTTTTGCGCTTTTGCTTGCCGTTATGGTGGCTGTGGGGGGTGTTTTTTATGATGATATTCAGAATATCGGAGTGCGGGCGGCGGATTATGATATTAACTGTGACAGTACGGCGGTGACGGAAAGCAGTTACGGCACTTCCGATAACCTCACTTTCAAAGACAGCGGAGACGGCATTTGTATTCTGGACGAACCCCTGAGTGTGAATTCGGTGACCATTGAAAGCGGGGTGACTTTAACGCACACGGGGGAAGATTCGGACGGATTGGATATTACGACCGCCGGCAATTTTACCATTAATAGCGGCGGAGCCATCGATGTGAGTGAAAAAGGCTGTGCTTATGACGGCGTCAGCCCTTACAACGGCTCCGGCCCCGATGGCTCCAACATTTGTGGTACCGATACGACCTATCCT
>JAFGCR010000047.1 GCA_016932495.1 Candidatus Peregrinibacteria bacterium | reverse complement strand
TCGGAGCCTTAGCGGAGATGAGACGGAGGGGGTTAAAAAACAAAAAACAAAAAAACATCAGAATTACTTACAATGGTTATTGTGCGGGGTTATTCTAAGCTACTTTATTCATCAGCTCATCACTGATGTCAAAATTGCTGGAAACACTGGTGACGTCCTCATCGTCTTCGAGCGCTTCTATGAATTCCAGCACTTTTTTGGCGCTCTCTTCATCCTGAATTTTGACAGTATCTTTAGGGATCAGGCATACTTCCGCGCTTTCGGGTTCAAAACCCGCGGTTTTCAATTTTTCATTTACTTGAGTCAGCTGATTGGGAGCCGTGAATATCTCGGTCAGATTTCCTTCAGTTTTAATGTCTTCAGCGCCTGCATCGATGGCAGCCAGTTCCAGCTCCTCCTGTTTTGCTCCTTCATTATTAATAGTGATCAGGCCTTTCCGCTCAAACATCCAGGCCACGGATCCGGATTCGCCCACATTTCCTCCTTTTTTATTGAAAGCAGTACGTACATTCGTATAAGTGCGGTTTTTGTTATTGGTCAAACATTCAACAATAACGGCGATACCGCTTGGCCCATATCCCTCATAAGTCAATTCACTGATTTCCGCTTCGCCTTTTAGTTCGCCGGTGCCACGCTTGATGGCGCGATCGATGTTGTTATTCGGCACGTTGGCCCTTTTGGCATTATCAATCGCCAAACGAAGCGTCGGGTTCATGGTCGGGTCACCGCCTTTGCGCGCCGCGATGGTGATCAGGTTCGCGTGCTGAGTGAATATCTTCCCGCGCCTGGCGTCTTCCGCAGCCTTTTTATGCTTAATAGAATGCCATTTACTGTGTCCGCTCATAATTCATTAAATTAAAGTGCAAGTCAAAAGTGCAAGTGCAAGGGTATCACAAAGTTAAAAGTCTTGTACTTGTCACTTGCACTAACTTTATTTATTAACGTATTTATTCACAAACGGGATCAAAGCCATTTCGCGCGCGCGCTTTATCGCACCTGAAAGAGCTTTCTGATGGCGCAGGCATACCCCCGAATAATAACGGGGCTTTATCCGCTGAAAACCATCGATAAAATATTTAAGCGTCCGGATATCTTTGTAGTCGATATATTTCATCTGGTTGGTACAGAAGGCGCATCGGCGTTTGCCCAAAGAATGTTTTTGGTTGGTAGAAAAAATGACAGACATGATTTAATTAGGAGTTAGGAGTTAAGAGTTAGGAGTTACAGGTTGAAATCTTCACCGCCGATGATGGCGTCCAATTTTTTGTCGAGTTCCGATTCATCGATTTCCTTTTCTTCCCTTTTGGGCTCTGCCTTTTTGTCTTTACCCGCCTTTTCTTTCTTTTCCGGCTCCTCGGCGGACATTTCCTCTTTTACTTCTTCCGTTTCCTCTTTTACTTCTTCCGCTTTCTTTTTAGGGGCGATGATCGGGGCGTTGTGTTTGATGCTGATATTTTCGTTTTTAGTGGAATATTTTTTGGGTTTTTCCTTCCGCTCTTTCAGCTCTACCGGGGCGTCCAGGTCATATTTGGTGTAGGCGTGACCTGCCGGCAATTTGATGATCATGGAGCGCAGCACCTCTTTTTCAATCCGGAGATGCTGTTTTAGCTCTTTTAAAAAGGCGCCCGGAAGCTCCAGGTTATAAACCATGTAAATGCCTTCGTTGTGCCTTTTGAGCCGGTAGGCCAGATTGCGCCGGCCCCAAAAATCCTCCGTGACCACCCGACCGTCGGCTTTTTCGATCATGTCGGTCAGTTCTTTTAGTTTTTTCTTTATCTCGGATTCACGAAGATCCGGGCTTAGGATGAGCATAAGCTCGTACAGGCTGTCTCCAGCCCCGACCTCCTGAGGGGTCGCTGTTTTCACTTTTGTCATGATGATAATCTTTATGGTCTAAACGTGTCCGAGTTTACCTCGGACCAAAGATGGTTGGCCCAGCATCCTTTCGGTACCTGAGCGTAGTTATTTTAAGGGATTTTTAGCTGAATGCAAGGTTTTTTCAGGATTTCGCAGGAATTAAGTAATAAGTATAATATATATAACTAATAACTTAATACCCTTTCATTCTGCCCGTTCACTCCTGATAGCTAGTAACCGGTAGGGAATACTAATAACTAATTACTTAAAATAAGTGACCAAAAAAGAAAAAGCTCAGCAGATCATCCGTTTACTGGATAAGTTTTGCCCAAATACATCCATCCCCCTGAATCATAAAGATCCGTTCACTTTACTGGTGGCGGTGGTCTTGTCGGGCCAGTCGACCGATAAATCGGTTAATAAAGTCACTCCTGCTTTATTTAAGCTGGCAAGTACTCCTGAAAAAATGGCTGAACTGCCTGTTACTAAAATCCGTGAAATCATAAAGCCCTGCGGCCTGTCGCCGGCAAAGTCCAAAAATATCAAAGCCTTATCCCGCATCCTCGTCAAAAAATATCATTTTGAAGTTCCACAAACGTTTGTGGAACTGGAATCATTACCGGGAGTGGGCCATAAAACCGCGTCGGTGGTCATGAGCCAGGCATTCGGCAAACCGGCTTTTCCGGTCGATACGCATATCCACCGCCTGGCGTACCGATGGGGGCTTTCGAACGGTAAAAATGTTACGCAGACCGAAAAAGACCTGAAGCGGTTGTTTCCGCAAGAACTCTGGAACAAACTTCATCTTCAGATGATCTATTTTGGCAGAGAATACTGCCCGGCGCGGGGGCATGACCCCAAAAAGTGCCCGGTCTGCAGCCGTTTCGGGCGTAAAAGTCTGTTTCGGTGATTTAATCCATCTGTTTGGAGGCTTTGATGATGTCGGCAACCGTCTGCCGTCCTTCGAAGATCGTCTGCATGTAGGCTTGTTTTTCAGTATCTCTCAGAAGCTGCATCACTATTGGATTATTGTAAACGGTGTGAGCGATGTTTTGTATGGTGACGGGATCCAAGGTCGTCATTCCGTGTTCATGGGCCGCGATGCTGATGCAGATCTGAACAAAAAACGGGGGAATGTCGAACCCTTTTTCTTTTAAAGTTTCTTCGATGGCCGGGATGATTTTATCGCTTTCAGGATCAAGGTCTCTGACCGCTTCCACCAGGCAGTTTCCGGGGAGCCATTCGGCACAGTTCCGGCCTGGAATACTCAGGTAATCCATGGGGGGAGATTAGTTTCGGGAGAGAATGTTAATTAAATTCTTTAAAGGGGTCAAGTTTTAGTGCAAGTGGCAAGTGCAAGACTTTTAACTTTGTGATACCCTTGCACTTGCACTTTTTACCTGCACTGCGATTATGAGTTTTTTAAACGATTTAAACGACCGGCAGAGGGAGGCGGCGGAAACGTTAACGGGTCCGTTACTTATTGTGGCGGGAGCGGGGAGCGGAAAGACCCGCGCACTTACGTACCGGATCGCCAATCTGATTGCAGAGGGGGTGGCCAAACCCTGGCAGATCCTGGCGGTTACCTTTACCAACAAGGCGGCGGAAGAGATGAAAACAAGGATCGAGACGTTGCTTCGCAAAAGTTTCGGGAATTTCGATGTGAACAACCGCCCGATGATCGGCACCTTCCACTCCATCTGCGTGCGGATCCTGCGTCGGAATTTTGACCGTTTCGGGCGGGATAAGTCGTTTGTTATTTACGACACAGTCGACCAGGAAGGGATTATGAAGCGGATCATTAAAGAGCGTGAACTGGATGATGACCGCGTTAAACCGCGCCTGGTGCTTTCTATCATCTCCAATGCCAAAAACCGTCTGCAGTCCTCTGACGAATTTAAAGGGAGGGCGACGCGGTCTTTTGATAAACTGGTCGCTGATCTGTATGAGGAATACGAAAAGCGGCTGAGAGCCAATAACGCGCTGGATTTTGACGACCTGCTCCTTTATGCCGTCAGGCTTTTTAAAGAACATCCCGATGTACTCGACACCTATCAGGAGCGATGGCGGTTTATTAATGTGGATGAGTATCAGGATACAAACCACGCTCAGTATGTATTCACCAAACTGCTGGCCAGTAAATACCGGAATGTGTGTGTGATCGGCGACAGTGACCAGAGTATTTACGGGTTTCGCGGGGCGGATATCCAGAACATCCTGGATTTTGAAAAAGATTATCCGGAAGCTAAACTCATCAAACTGGAACAGAATTACCGCTCCACCCAGACCATTCTGGATGCCGCTGATGCCGTGATCGAGAAGAATAAACAGCGGAAAAGCAAAAAGATGTGGACAGAGAAAAAAGGCGGGGAACAGATCGAGGTCTGGCATGCGGAAAGCGAATACGAAGAGGCGGAGAAAGTGGCGCAGGAGATCGAAAATCTGAAAACCGACGGCATTTCCCTGAAAAATATTGTGGTTTTATACCGCACCAATGCTCAATCGCGCATTATAGAAGAAATTTTGCTCCGTTACGGCCTGCCGTATAAGGTGATCGGCGGGGTGAAGTTTTACGCCCGCAAGGAAGTAAAAGATGTTCTGGCTTATCTGCGCGTGGTCCTGAATCCAAATGACACTGATTCTTTTCTTCGCATCATCAACGTGCCGTCCCGCAAGATCGGCCAGACTACCCTCAACAAACTTCAGGTGTTCGGGGTGACCCGTTCCCTCACGCTGGCAGAGGTGATGAAACACGTGGAAATGGTCGAGGAACTGAATGACGGCACTAAAAATCGCCTGGCCGATCTCTGGAAGCTGGTTTTAAAGTGGCAGAAACTCAGTGAGAAGGAGGCGGTCTCCGATTTAGCCCGCACCATTTTAAAAGACATCGGTTACAAAGCGTATCTGCTCGACGGTACGGAAGAAGGGGAGATGCGGTATGAAAATATTCTGGAACTGATTTCCGTTGCCGGTAAATACGATGGGCTGGAACCGCTTATTTCACTGGCTTCTTTTTTGGAGGAGGTGGCGCTGGTGGCGGATACCGACCAGATCAATCAAAATGAGGATGTGCTGACGATGATGACGCTCCATTCCGTTAAAGGGCTGGAATACCCGTATGTGTTCATTGTCGGCTGTGAGGAAAATATTTTCCCGCACAGCCGGTCCGCGTTTGACCCCAAAGAGCTGGAAGAGGAGCGGCGGCTGATGTATGTGGGGGTGACCCGCGCCATGGAAAAACTGTATTTGGTCGCCGCCAAACAGCGTATGCTCTACGGGGATTACCAGCGCAATCAGATTTCCCGTTTTATCCATGATATTCCTGAAATGCTGGTGAACCGTGTCGGGATTGAAACGGATTTTGTCGAGTCGGTTATGCCGTCGGATTTCGGTGAGACGATCAAACCGAAAGTCCGTTTAACGGCGGAACAGAAATTCAGAGACGGCGATAAGGTGAAGCACGGCACGTTCGGGGAAGGGATTGTGGTGGAACGGCGCGGGGATCTGGTGACGGTGGCGTTTAAAAATCCGCTTTACGGCATTAAAATGTTTGCTGCCAATATTGCTCCTTTGGAGAAAATTACCAATTCCTAATGACCAATGACCAATTAAAACTAGGGCAACTCAAATCATTACTCCAATCAAAAGGACTTTGGGCGAAAAAAGGCCTGGGGCAGAATTTTTTAGTGGATGAGTCTGCTTTGGATTTGATTGTCGAGGCGGCTGACCTCAAACCATCCGACAATGTTGTGGAGGTGGGACCGGGGACGGGTTTTTTAACGGAACGGTTGGTTAAAAAGGCCAAACATGTTACGGCGGTTGAACTGGATGAGAATATGGTTCGGATTCTGGAAGATCGTTTTAGGGGCGTAGAGAATCTGGAATTGATTAATGCTGATATTCTGCACGAGACACGAGCCACGAGACACGAGCCACGAAGTTATAAAGTCGTTGCTAATATCCCATACTATATAACCTCACCGATCCTAAAACACTTCCTTCAGTCTGATAATCCACCATCTGTTATGGTACTTTTGGTGCAGAAAGAAGTGGCGGAAAAGATCTGCGGACTAACGGGCAAAAGCCTTATCACCATTGAGACTCAGCTATTCGGCCAGCCGGAGATCATCGGTATTGTTCCCTCAAAATCCTTTTATCCGGCGCCCAAAGTGGAGTCGGCAATTTTAAAGATCACTGTTTTTGATAAACCGCTGATTCCGGAGAAGGGATTGAAGGATTTTTTAAGATTGGTGAAGTTCGGGTTTTCCCAGAAACGCAAAAAACTGGTCAATTCCCTGGGCGCAGGGCTGCATTTAAAATCGTCTGAAATGGCTGAAGTATTGCGGGAAGCCGACATCGATCCTGACCTGCGTGCTGAGGCTTTGGGGATTGAAGAGTGGAAGCGATTGGGGAAAGTATTGACAAAATTAGGAAAATAGTTATAATTATTACCTCTAATGTCCTTCCCGACACGTTTATGGGAAGGATTTTTTATACCATTACCGCTCTTGTCGGCTTTCTGGCTGGTGTGGCCTTGTACTTGGTGATCCAGCCAGGCTGGGGGGTGCTTTTGGGGGTGGGGGTGTTGAGTGGCATGGTCGGTTGGTGGGGAACCCTCCAACCTCCCTTGTCAGGGAGGCATGATCGGTGGGTGCGATTAGCCAT
>JAFGCR010000006.1 GCA_016932495.1 Candidatus Peregrinibacteria bacterium | reverse complement strand
GGGGGGGGTATTTTTCGGAGCGGGACCCAAAAGCGAGCGCTGGTCGAAAAAAGCCTCCGGAATGAAATGGAGGAGGATTTGAAGACCAAAGCTCGCTTTTGGGTGGTTGCGGGGATAGGATTCGAACCTATGACCTTCGGGTTATGAGCCCGACGAGCTGCCAACTGCTCCACCCCGCGCGGTTATTATATGCATTTAAGCGAAAAAAGCAAACCAAATCCGGACCCAGACTTGAGCTGACGACTAACTTTCTATGTCCAACAATGACTCTTCGTCGACATTATAGTTATCCTGCATCCTCTCTTCGAGGCTGGGAATATAGCCTTCGTCTGCACCTGCTTGCCCTTCGTCCGTCACATTAAGAGATAATGTGCGCCCGAAAAAATATTCCCACCACTGATTCCGGTTGGGCAGTTCAAGCACATGCGGGTAATCATATTGGCCGATGATAATTTTTTCCGTCTTCACGACCCTGTCCTCCTGAGGGATGATGATCAGCTTCTCGCCGGGGTTCAGCAGATTCAGATTTTCCTTAGCGTATTTATCCTTATACTGGACTGACTGAAAATACTCCACATCTTTAGGTTTTTGATTTGCCAGCCCGGCCAGCTGCGCGATTTCATCTTCAAACTTTTGAATATTGACTTCCAGCTGGTAATCCCGGTAAATCGATGTGGCCAGCGCAAAAAAGATATATAAAAAGGTAAGAAAACCTCCTACAATCACGAGCTGTACAACAAAGGACCTGTTCCGGTTCATGGGCTAAATGACTAAAATTCCGTACACGCATAACTATAGCGCATAAAATCCGAAACTCGAAATCCGAAACTCGAAAAATATCAAATTTTTCAATTTCTAATGTCTAAATAAATTTGGAGCATTTAATATTCAGGTTTAAAATTTTTTCGTATTTCGATATTCGTATTTCGCATTTATGATAAATGGGTATGCAAGATTATAAAAAAATCCATTTCATCGGCATCGGCGGCATCGGCATCAGCGCTTTGGCCTATCTGTCGCTTGCGGAAGGTAAGCAGGTAACTGGCTCGGATGTGGCGGAGTCCGCTTTGCTGGATGATCTTCGGAAGGAAGGAGCCGCCATCACTATCGGACACGATGGTGATTTAGTAACAGATGACACGGAGCTTGTTGTCTATACAGAAGCCATTGATCCGCTGACCAATCCTGAATACCAAAGGGCTAAAAAACTAGGGCTCCCGTTGCTGAGCTATTTTCAGGCGTTGGGTCAGGTATCGCGCACCAAAAAGACCATAGCCGTTGTGGGAACGCATGGCAAAACCACTACCACGGCCATGCTGGGCCTGGCGCTTATCAGGGCGGGGCTGGACCCCACGGTGATCGTGGGAAGCAAATTAAAAGAATTCGGCCGGAAAAACCTATATATAGGGGGAGGAGATCTGTTTGTGGTGGAGGGATGTGAATATCGCCGTTCTTTTTTAAACCTGACGCCATTCGGGGTCGTGTTTTTAAACTGCGAAGCGGAACATCTGGATTATTACAAAAATGAAGAAAATTACAGGGCGGCTTATCGGGAATTAATCGACACAATCCCCGCGGACGGGTTTTTGGTGGTCAATCAGAATGATAAAAACGCGTGCGCGTTGGCTGAAAATTGTGCCGGCAAAGTAATAACCGTAGGCCCCGATGATGCTGCAAAACTGGATATCGATCTGGCGATCCTCGGTGATTTTAACCGGCTGAACGCGGTGCATGCTTACAAAGCCGCTAAAGCGGTTGATGCTAATATGGATGAAGTGCGTGAAGCATTAGAGGATTTCAGGGGGGCGTGGCGGCGCCTGGAACACAAAGGCGCATTCAGGGGAGGGTTGGTCATCGATGATTACGGACACCATCCCACTGAAGTCCGTTTAACGATTGAAGCAGTCAAAAAAGCGTATCCGGGCAAAAGGCTGATCTGCGTGTTTCAGCCGCATCAGCATTCGCGGACCCACCAGATGCTGGAGGAGTTTAAGGAAGCTTTTGGCGCCGCGGACAAAGTGATTATTACTGATATTTACGCGGCGAGGGATACGGAGGAGGACAAAGCGAAGATCAATGCCGAAAAACTGGCCGGCGCCATTCATCATCCTGACACGACGTGGGGGAAGGATCTGGATCACACGTTCCGCCTACTACAGGACGAGGTTAAAAAAGATGATGTGGTATTGGTGATGGGGGCGGGAAGTATTGGGACATTGGCGGAACGCTTAACGGAAAAATAGACTTGTTCCGAGACAGGCTTGGTTTTAGTTATATGTTTTTTCTTGACAATTTTTTTATATTATTTTATAATAGTATAATAACACAGTAAAACTTTACAAATTTTTATTTAATTATATAATTCTTCCCTTTCCTTATATACACCATGGATCAAAGTCTCTACGATCAAATCATCAGTCTCACAGATAAAAGCCGGAAGATACTGCTTCTGACTCACGCGAAGGCCGATTGTGATGGTCTGGGCGCCGCCCTTTCCATGTATTTGATCCTGAAGGAGATGGGCAAAGAGATAACCGTGGTCACTAATGACCCAGCCAAAGAAAATCAGCATTTTATGCCGGCTATCGACATTCTGCAGAATTCGCTTGCCGGTTCTTCAGATTTTATCATCAGTCTGGACACCAGCAAAACCCCTATCGGTAAAATAAAATACAGTACCGAAGACAACCGGCTCAACATCATCATCACGCCGAAAAATGGCGTTTTCTCTGAGGGGGATGTGTCTTTTGAGCACGGAAAAAATAAATACGATCTGATTTTTATTCTGGACACCGGAAATTTTGAACATCTGGGGCCGATTTATGACGCGAATGTGGAAATGTTTTATGAAACCCCTGTCATCAATATCGACCACCATTCGAGCAACACGGATTTCGGGCAGATAAACCTGGTGAATGTGACCGCCGCTTCGACCACCGAAGTGCTGTATGAATTTTTAGCTTACTGGGAAAAGAAGCTGAACCGAAAGCTCATCACGGAAGATATTGCGACTTTACTGCTGGCTGGCATTATAACCGACACCGGCAGCTTCCAGCACGCCAACACCTCTCCGCGCGCCATGGAAACGGCAAGTAAGTTGTTAGATTTAGGCGCCCGCCAGCAGGAAATCATTAAAAATATTTATAAGACCAAAAAGCTGAGCACCCTGAAACTGTGGGGGATCGTCCTTTCTAAAATCCAGGTCGATCCGGTCCATCGTATGGTGTGGTCGGCCATCAGCAAGGAAGATCTGCAGGAAGCGGATGCGTCCTCTGAAGAAACGGAGGGCATTATTGATGACCTGCTCACCAACGCGCCCGGTGCGGAAATCATCTTTCTGATTAAACACAATCCGGACTGTGTGTCGGTGAGCATGCGTTCCACCGGCAGCCAGATCGATGTGGGGAAACTGTGCGCAGAAATGGGAGGCGGTGGCCATGCCCGCGCCGCAGGATTCAAGGTGCGCGACGGCCGGCCGTTTGACCAAGTTGTAAGTGAAGTGGTAGCCAAGGTGCGGGAGTTTCAAGCCGAACGCCTGAACATTCACGAAGATAATCTGAAAAAACCTGAAATGAAACCCGATACGGCACCGACGAAGGAGGTTGCCGTAGAGGCGCAACATATTGCGCCTCAGGGTGAACAACTAAAACCCGAGCAACCCAAACAATCCACCTATCTGGAATTCAAGGCGCCGAAAACTGAAAGCGAAGGGGTGAAACAGAATGCTGAAAGTGAGGATACAAATCCTCACAAACAACAACCCAACCCCGACAAACCCAAAAAACGCCACCGCAAACGAAAACATAAAAAGAAAACCGGTGCGGCACCGACTGAAGGCGGGATTCGCCAATCCCGCCCAACAGACGAACCACCCCGCCCCGAAAAACCCAAACCCGAACAATCCATGCCCTCCATCCCCGAGGAATCGCTGATGAAAGAAGATAAAACACCTGCTCCCGACAAGCCCAAACAGGAGCCTGAGTTCCCCACCCCACCTCCAATCGACCTATAACAGCCCCCTTGATAAAGGGGGTAGGGGGATTTAACAACAAAAAACAAAAATGAAAATCCTTTCTCAAATCCTCGCCATCCTCACTGATTCGAACGATTAAATTTTGAACCAATCAACTGGTTCCAATCTCTGAACTTGGTTCAGAGTCTCTCCGAGATTCTGGTTTTTGGTGAATTTCTGAATTAAATTCAGAAATGTAATATTGTTATTTTGTGTTTCGGCTATTAGAAATTTTGGCAATTATGGGAAATCAATCCCTCCTTTCGCCCACGGATGACACCGGAGTAACCGCCAACTGGTTTTAAGGGTGCCGATGATAAAGCCATTTTTTTGGTACGTGAGTTTGGCGTATTCGGAGCAGGTCGGCCGGAATTTGCAATGCCCGTGCGGATACACCCACCGCGCCCAGAAACTGTGATCGGGTGAGAGGGTTTTTTGGTATAAACGGACGAGCCCGATAGCCAGGTTGCGAGGGATGTGCCACAGGAAGAGGAAAATGGATTTCATGGAATGATGATAACACAGAGGAAAATATTGACAAAATTTTATTTTTATATTAAAATCTTCCACCTGTCTTGCGAGCAAATACGTTTCGTAAGGCGTTTCTGGTCATTTTCACCAAGGGTCTAGAATAAGAAAGGAACGGGTGCAACATGAATCTCGCGCAACGGTGCTTCCTGGTGCTGATCCTGGTGCTTTGCTTCCCCCTGTCCGCCTTCGCCGAAGGGGCACATACCCTCGAAGAGGCTATCCGCAACCGCAACCACGACGACACCTTCTCCATCATCCTGATCAATCACGACTGCAGCAAGGCTCTCAAGAACCCCATGCTGGCGGACACTGCCACCGCGGCCGCGTCCATGGCGGGCTGGAATATGCAGCCACCCAATGATCAAGAGTCGATCCGACGAATCGAACTCATCATGAAGAGTGAGACTCAGTATCAAGCCATCGCCGTGGTCGACTACCCCACCTGTTCCGCCACCCTGGAGTTCGAAGCGAAGACGCTTCTGGACGACTACCTGGTCAAGCTGATGGAGAAGCTCAAGTCCGCGTGCAAAAAGACCAAGACACCCTTGGTGGAACCTCAAGTCCTTGCTGAGCAAGACTTCTGCCCCGCCATCTACAACAAAGACGGAAATCTGGTCAAGGATCCTCTGAATGCCCGAACGGTCCAGGCCGCGGGCGCCATGGCCGGATTCCTGTCTGGTGGCAACTACAAGATGGTCTCCGGCACGTGCCGGAATCAGCTCAACCTCTACGGGCTTGCCAACGGCCAGTACCGGGGCATCGTGGTGGCCGGCAACACCCCTCTCGCCTCCGTCACCCTCGATCGCCAGAATACTGCCGAGTACCAGGACGAGTTCCTCTTCGCCCTTTTCTCGAAACTGCGCGCCATGATCGAGGAGCAGGTCAAGCAGGAGAAGCCGGCGAAGGAAAAGCCCGAGATCAAGGAGAAGCCCAAGCAGCCCTAGACCCGCCGATCATGACCTCCCCGCCCCGTCCTCCAATGCCACGTGCAAAGGGGGGCGGGGCCATTTCAAAAAAACATCTGACATGTAACAATTGACATGTGACTTTTTTGCTTGGAGCGCGAGTCAAATGTCAAAGGTCAATTGTCAAATGTTCATTAGAAGAAGTTCATCGGATTATACTTCACCCCTTGGATACGGACTTCGAAGTGCAGATGGATACCGGTCGGCCCGTACACGCGGCCGGTGTTGCCCATCCACCCGATGGTCTGGCCCTGTTCCACGTACTGGCCTTCGGTCACGTACAATTTTTCGTTATGGGCGTATAAGGTCTGCATGCCGTTGCCGTGGTCGATAATAATAACATTGCCGTACCCGCCATTCCAGCCCGTGCTTGCTTTAACGACCTTCCCGCCGGCTGCTGCGTAAATCGGCCCTTTGGCCCGGTTGCCGATATCAATAGCCAAATGCCCGCGGTGATAACTCTGTGTAACTTTTCCTATCGTCGGCCAGATCAAACGCCCGACAGCGGTAGGCCCGGTATAATTGGCCGGAGCGGATGGGGCTGTGTAAGAGGCGTAGACCGGAGCGTCGCGTTTGGCGCCCGGGATGATCAGTGTGGCATCAGCCACTAACTCTTCTTCTCCTGTCAGCTGGTTCTGAGCGATGATAGTTTCTTTGTCGACTTTGTACTTTTCTGCGATCTTATCGATTGTCTCGCCGCTTTTAATAACATGGGAAAGACCATCAACGGGGAGTATCTTGATCTTGGTGCCCACGCGCAGGCTATTCGGGTTCCACAGATTATTTTCCGCCATCAGCGTTTCCTTTTTCAGATTGAACCGTGCTGCGATGTTCGAAAGCGTATCGCCCGGCTCCACGGTGTAAACAAAGATCTCGCTGAAACCTGTCCGGTCGCCTTCAGTGGAATTAATAGCTGGTTTTAATAAAAAGCCATCTTCCGTAATAATGTCGGCGATGGCGTATTCGGCCCCCTGTTCTGTATATTCAAGCACACCTAAATCTTCTTCAAATTGGCCGATATAAGACCCCTGTGTGATTTGGTAAGTGGTCAAAAGCGGCGAAATCAGCAAAAAGGCAAGCGTAAGACCAATGATCTTTTTGCACAACTGGGTGATGAGAGGATTATTGTTCTGGTCCTTGAAAAGTTGTTGACGACTGTTGTTCAAAAAATCAGAGACAGCCGCTCCCGGATGAATGGGGTTTTTAAATTGGATATTCTGCTGTTTTAATTTGGCATGCCGCTCACGTCTCGCTTCCTCGTTGACCATAGAGGGGCTTTAAAAAATTAAATTGCGAAATATTATTACCTACATCTTTATAACAATACCACTTTTTTTACCATTATTGCATTGACGGTTCTTGTAATGGATTTTGTAATACTATGTGCTAATTTAGCTTATTATTAGTATAAAAAAATAATAACTTTTGTGATGTTCGTGCACAACCTGAGGACGGTGAGAGTAAATAAAATTTGAAAAAATTTAAAGAAAAATGAAAGATGGATAGTAATATTTTTTGCAATTTTTATACAACGGCAAAATACTAAAGTTGCACATTTGGCAGTGCGGACATCTGTATTTTTTTCAAATTTTGTACAGTGGCAAAGCCCTAAGGCTATACATTTGCAGAACAAAAGTCATTATCTTTACCATGAGAAGTTGCGAAATGCCCAATCAATCAGCCGCTTGCTCTCCTGGAATCGTTCGGGGCTGTCTAAAAGCACAACAATCACTTCTTTTCCGCTCCAGTGGTGTGCCAGGTTGATCAGTGACTGCCCTGCCTCATCAGTGGTCCCGGTCTTCACCCCGCGGATATCGAGATAGCTTTCCAAAAGATAATTGGTGCTTTCAAATTCATGGACGATTTCTCCGTCGGTCGAAGTAATGGTTGCGCGCGGTATACGGACGATCCGCCGAAAATCCGGATGCCGTAAGGCCTGTTTCGTCAGAATGGCCAGATCGAACGCGCTGGAGTAATGGCCGGGGTTATCGATACCGATTGGATTGGTAAAATGAGTTTGGTTCAAGTGAAGTGCCTGGGCGCGGGCATTCATCTCATTCACAAAAGCGTCCACCGATCCGCTATGATACGTGGCCAGTGCTATTGCCGCATCGCCCGCTGAACGGACGAGCAGGCCGGTGAGCAGATTATTGACCGTTATTTTTTCGTACTGGTTCAGCCATATCCGTACCCCTAATTCCTCCATCTCATTGAAATTGTCTTCGATGGTTACCACTTCATCGAGATCATGGTTTTCCAGGATGATCAGAGCGGTCATGATCTTAGTAAGGCTCGCCATAGGCATGGTTTGCCTGGCATTTTTTTCATACAGCAGAATACCTGAATCCAGATCCATCAAAAGGGCCGCGCGCGCATTAACCACCGGGGCAACTGCCTCGCTGTTCTTTTGGGGGATGGACTCGATGGTCAGCAGATCATCGGTTTCAAACGGGCCTGTTGCCGGCATATCTGCTGCGGGAGCAGTATTCAGACTGGCCAGTAATAATAATGTGAGGAGGCTTCTGAACATATTTCTATTGTGGGGCTATTGTGGGGCCGCTTCGCGTGGGGCTATTGTGGCCACTATTGCTCCACCACCGCTCCACTGTTGCTCCACCATTGGATTATCGGTCGCATCGCGCATTACGCGGGCAATAAATTACCTTATCTTTCACCCTTAAATCAATATAACTTAGATCTTCCTGGTCTAGTTCCGCGGGTTCATAAATCGTGCTGAGTTTGTTGACCTGCTCTTTGGGATCACGTTCAGTGCTGATCCATATGGTCAATTTTTTTTCAGTTTTCAGGTGAATTTCGCGGGCTACCGGCAAATAATCCACGCCCAGCACTTCCAGTCCCATAGCGTTAGTGAAGTAGCCAATACTGTCCAGTATATAGTCCATATGTTCTTTGGGGATGACCTGCTCCCGGTCTTCTACTGGCTGGCTTAACTGGCGGACAGTGATGGTCATCAATTCCAGATTTTCTTCCTGGTCAAAAATCGCCTGTCCGATGCGGTTTAGGAGTGATTTTTGTTCAGTGGCCACTGGTTCATCGCCCCCTTCTCCCAGATCAAAAATCGGATCGGTGACTTCTTCGTCGCCCAATGGACTATCCAGTTTCAGTAAGGCCAGATTCGGGTCTTTGCCCGAGAGCTCCTCAATAGCTTTGCTCAATTCAGTAAAACTTTCCTCCTCTGTCACCACTTCGGGCTTCGGTAGCACATAATAAGCCCTCAGGTTAGCGACAATGGGGTGACTTTTCAGTTCAATTTTAATGGTGGAGGGGAAAATTTTATCGACCTTAACCTCAGCGAATTCAGGAAAATGCGTGTTGATTGTGTGATAAATCTGGGTTTTTGGGAAAAAAAGAAGGTTTTTCCCAATAAAACGATTCAATTCGTTTTCAATGGCCCCGCTGTCGATATTAAAATTCTCCCGCACCACTTCGATGTCTGTTATAGAAAGATAGGAAAAGGCGAATAAGATGAGAAAAAGGACCCCGGCCCCCGCGATCACTATCGCCGTATAAACGGATCGTTTGACCCAATCGCGGAAAAGCCCTTTTACACCTTTTTTAAGTGCTTTGTTGTTTCTTTCGACGGGCCGGCGGCGCGGACGGCTGTACCAGCGGGACTGGGTAGGATAATAAAGCCGTTTGGGTTTCTTTTTTCCAAAAATCATAAATTCCAATTGTTGGTCCAATTGTTGACCCGCACTTCGTGCGTAGACCTAATTGTAGGTCCAATTGTGGAAAACAATACAATGGGCCAACAATTGGGTCTACTATTGGGTCCTCAATTGGGTATTAAGAACTATACCACGACCGATTGATTAACAAAATTGGTTGATTTTACTTGTCATCTTATAATAAATATGTTATAATATAATATAAACTTTAAAAAATAAACCTGAATATGTCCACAAAAATCAAACCCACCGTTAAGCATTTTCTCGGCTATTCCACTCTTTTAATAGTCTGTTTGTTTGTGCTGTCTTCTTTGGTTTCACATACGCCAAGCACCCTCCACCCGGCAGCCAGCGAACCGGAAACCGGCCAGGTACAGATCAGTGTACCCATCCATAATGCCGAATATGTCATTTTTGACAATGAAACAAACGGACTGATTCAACGGCATGTGGGCGGCACAGACTCTTTTGATCTGCCAGCCGGTGATTATCGGGTGGAGTTTGCGCCGGTACCCGGCCACACCACACCAAAGCCTTCAACATTCAGCCTGAATGCCGGTGATGCCATTACAATGGATGGGGATTATCGGTTCAATTGCGGAGGTCCGCTTTTGGGCATAAAAGTCTTCCCGGAGTTCGCGCGCTACGCGATTTACAATATACATGGCCAAAAACTAATAGAAGCAGAGGGGTCTCAATTTTTTACGTACCCGGCAGGGGATTACTGGATCGAATTTTTAGAATTACCGAATTATCAGCATCCGCCTAAACAGCCCTTCCGCTTGTTAAACAAAATTGTCACCACGGTCAATGCGGTTTATAATAAACAATAGTTAATCATTATTTTTTAAACCAAAAAATGAAATGAGCGAACATCTTAAAAAACATCGCAACTTTTATTCTCTTCTTTTTTTAGTGGTGGTTGCGGCACTGGTGGCTTGGCTGTTTATTCGCGTTGAACAATTGGATGCCGAGGTGGCCAAATACTCCAACCGCCTGGAGGAACACGAAGTCCGCCCCGCAGTGACCAAGGTGGTTGAACTGGAAGAAGGCGACGAAGAGGTGTCCATGGAAGACTTGGCCGAATAATTAAGTACTTTCTTAACAAAAACAAAAATGTTGGAACATATTAAAAGGCATCGAAATGCTTATTCTCTCTTATTTTTGGCATTGGTAGCTGTTATGGTTGCCTGGCTTTTTCTGCGCGTAGAGGCACTGGACATTCAGGTGTCTAAAATCACCGGGAGTATTTTTTCGGCCCGGCCTTCTCAATCCGTCAGAGTTAACACAGGTGCTGTTGTGGCCCCTGACAATGTCGGCATAAACCAGCGGGATGTCACGGTTTCTGGGCAATTAAATGACTTGCCTGCCCAAGATGCTTCCGCTGGAGCCACTATCCCCGGGGGAGGTGTCCCGAATGATTCAAACGATGCGTCCGCGGATGTTTCTGGTGTGCAGGGGAACGCAGGGGATCTGCCGGGCAGCCATGACGACGAGGATGAGCCTGAATCAAATTAAAAAAATTATACTTTTTTAACCAAAACAAAAACATGTTTGAAAAATTAAAAAACCATCTCAAAAAGCACGCTCGTGTCTATTCTTTGGGATTCCTGGCCCTGGTGGCCGTGTGCGTTTCTTACCTGTATGTGCAGGTGGATGAGCTGGAAAATGATCAGCTTACCGGCTGGGTTGGGGGAACTAAACCTATTTCCTCTACCTCCAGAGCCATCGTGCCCAAGGGGGATTTGGGGACTGTCCAGCCGCTTAAACCCGGCAGCGATGTCTTACTGCAAAAAGGCGTACTGACGCTTGCCACTGCCGATACTCCTCCATCCGCGATTGCGGTGGCTGGAAACGACCTATTCGTTTCCAGATATATTCTCAAGGCAAAAAATGAACCCATTACAATCACCAGACTGACCATTGTCAATAATTCAAAGGGTGAATTTAAGGCCCCCGAGCCGACAGCTGCCGTCGCCATGGTCCGCCTGGAATTCGAAGGGAATTATCCCGTACTTATCCCCCCCATGCCTATGGCCGGAGGGCAGGCTGTTTTCGGCCTGAATCCAGGACTCACGATTCCCCGCAATGGCGATATAGCTCTGAAAATCGTTGCAGAAGTGCCAGCAATGGCCATGGTGGGTGAGGAGCTTTCTGGTAAAACATTCCGCTTGGGTATCAAAGAAACAACAGATCCTGCTTTTTTTAAAGCGCTGGGAGAATCTACTCATAAAGTCATTAACCCCCTTTTCAGCGAGACTAAAAAAATAAACCCTTTTGTGGTCAGGAAAACTAAACCCACTTTTGAACGTGTGATGAGCCTCAATTCTGTGCTGATGAATGGCGCGGAAAACGATTTATACGCCTTTACCGTACAGGCAGATCCAGCTGGCTCTTTAGGTTTGGGCCGATTGGTTTTTGACATAACTGCTTCCGGCTTTGAGGGCATGGATAACGATATCCGTAATTTTAAATTGTACAAAGGCTCTTCTGTCATAGCTAACAGCCGATATAACATTGTATGTGCTATGTCCGCTACAAATCTCCAAACTTACGGTATGAATTTGTGTGATAATGATGATTCTGTGGGGGTAAAAAATGGAAATTACCAGATCATTGTTACATTTAACCAGGAAGAATCATTGGCCGCTGGCGCCCCAGCGCAAAAATACACATTGAAAGCTTATCCCTTTGGTTATGGCTCTATTACAACCAAATTGGCCAGCGATGACGATAATATGCCGTTGTCTGGTTTAGAGTTCACCAATCCTAACATGGGAAAAATCTTTGCTTTGGGCAATGCCTCCAGCGCGATTTTCTGGGAAAAGGATTTCGATTTTCGCGACATGCTTTCAAAGGCGCGCAACATCATTTGGTCTGACAAATCCGCTAATCTGCATACTTATCCGATCGTTCAAAGCGGTCAGGTAACAAACGGTTCAGGTTCTTACGACTGGACGAACGGTTATCTTTTAGGCTTAGGGATCCTCGGAGCACATACGATTGATTAGTCATTAACCACGATTGACATCAAAACCTCCCCTCCAATACGGTCGGGAGGTTTTTTGTTGAATGGATTTCAAGTACAATGCGGACAGTTTAACAACACAATTATGATGAAACGATTCTTTTCTTTTTTAATGGCTATCGGACTAATCGGTTTTTGGACGCCAGCAATACAGGCGGAGGATGATTTTGCTTTTTTCGAGATTCTGGCACCCATGGAGCGTCAAAGTTATGAGGTAGGTGAGACGATTGAGATCCGGTGGGAAGCCCACAATTTTATTCCGGACACTCAGCATGGTATTACCTTGCGGATCGCGGAACGGAACAGCTGGAAGCGAGCCCGTATTGCTTACATTACACAGGCGACGGACGATGGATTGTATACATTTGACTGGACGGTGCCGGATGATTTTTTCAGCCGGTATGGTTTTACGGATAATGACAACTTTAAAATCGAACTGCGGGCGGAACAAAACGGTTCTTTGGTCCGGCGGATTAGTTCACGCAGTTTGCTGAATCTCCAAACAGACACCACGCCGACCAATGTACTTAAAACCACCGTGTCGGTTGATGGTGACGAGGAAGATGGCGGATCGGAAGGGCAAAATGTGATTCCGCAAGGCCTGCAAAGTGTGGCGCATTATGAATTCAAGGCCGGCCCGGAGCCGTGGGTCGTAAGACGGTTGAGCGTGGTGAATGATACGGAGGGAGATGGATTCGAAGCAGACCCAAATGAAAGTACTGATGTGATTGAGCAGGTTTATGTACGTTATCCGGACATGTTCGGAGAACTCCATTATAAAAATGCGTTATTGGTAAGCGGAAAAGCGACGTTTTCGGATCTGGATTTTTATGTGCCCAAACGTTCGAGCGCTAATCTGGAGGTCCTGGTGGATGTGGCCGATCCCCGGCAATTCAATGAACAGTATTCTGGGCAAACGTTCCGTGTGGGGCTGATGACGATTGGCAATAATGCCAGTACGTTTGAAGCGGTGGGGCAGATTTCGTCTGCAGTCGATAATACGATGGCCATACAAGTATCGACGGAGGATATACAGGAGTTTGTGGTGCGGAGCGGTTCGCCGGCATTCGCGCTGATGGGCAATGCGCAACGGACGCTGATGAACGGAGACAATGAGGTGTATGAATTTTCCATCTCCTCCGCGTCCGACATCGGGATCGGGCGACTGGTATTTGATGTGACACAGGATGGTCTGACAACGGTTGATCAGGTGCAGGTTTTCCGCAATAATTCACTGCTAAGTTCGAGTGATGCGGCTAGTATCGGCAAAGTGTATGTAATGTGGGATGCGGGCGCCAGTTCATGCTTTGCCCACACCGCGCAAAACGGGGCGGGAACCGGTATGAACTGTAGCGGAGGCGTGGCGGCTAACAGCAAACTGATCCTGGCGTTCAGCCAGGAAGAAAAAGTGTGGGCGGGGCAAACAAATACCTATCGTCTGCGCTTTAATGTATCAGGGGTGGGGACAGGTGATAAGCTATCGGTTCGGCTGGCCACAGGGGATGATAATGCCAAACTGAACATCGGTGGTGCCGTAGCGACCACTGGCAAAATCCACAACAGCGGATTGGGGAATGAATTATTCGGCTTAGCAACGGATTTTGCCGCCGAGGCCAGCAATTTCCCGGACCGAAATGTGGTGTGGACCGACCGCTCCGCGGATTCGCATTGGTATCCGACGTTCACTCCCGGCAACCCACCCGCGCTTTCGGCTACGAGCTCCGCGGATTACACCAATGGCTATTTGCTGAAATTAAACGCCCTACCCGCTGTCATCTCGACACAATAATATTGCGGGCTAATAAGAAAAGCGCATAATGGGGCTGCTTGATCACTTTAATTTAAAATAATGATTGCTCATCTTAAAAAACATCTTTGGCTTTATACGATTCTGGCTATTATTTTGTTTTTCGCGGGTATGTATGTGACCACTTACGGCTGGCCGAATTTAGGGGAAATAAAAGCAGGACTTACGGGGGATATCTCCCATACGACTGTCCCACACGATCTGGCTAAATAAAGCGATGAGGTAAAGGTTTTTTTGAAATAAATACTGTTTTCCATTACAATCATGCTGTTATTAACCCCTGAACAAGATGGAACGCATTTTAGTAACGGGCGGCGCTGGTTTTATCGGCTCCAACTTCTGCAATCTAAACAAAGAGGAATATGAGGTGATTGCCCTGGATAACCTTTTTTTAGGTGATGAAAGAAATCTTCTGCCGGACATTCGATTTATCAAGGGAGATGCCTGTACAAAGGAGGATCTGGACAAAGCCGGACCGGTAGACTATGTGGTGCATCTGGCCGGGACCAGTTCGGCGCCCATGTTTATGGATGATGGGTTTGTGGAAGGATATGTGAACTCGATCCAGTCGTTCGCAACAGTATTAGACTGGGCGCGCAGAAATGGGGCGAAAAAAGTGCTGTATGCCTCGACCTCATCGCTTTACGGCAATAATCCCCTACCGCTGGTAGAAGACCAGCAGGTAACGCCTATCAACCATTACGCGGTGACCAAGCGGACGTATGAATACTGCGCCCGCTGTTACAACAAGGTGTATCCGCAAATGGATATCGTCGGCTTCCGGTTTATGAGCGTATATGGGCCAAATGAGGAGGCGAAAGGGATTTATGCGAATCTGATTTCACAGTTCTGCTGGGACATCGCCCGTGATAAGGCGCCGGTAATTTATGGCGACGGCACGCAAACAAGAGATTTCACGAATGTGCGTGATGTAGCGCAGGGGTTGATCCTCGCCATTAAAACTGACAAAAAACTGGGGGCGGATGTGTTTAATATCGGCACCGGCCGCGCCACTTCGGTAAATGAGATCGTGGACGCACTGAATAAGGCTTTCGGTAAAAACATTAAGCCTAAACACATTGAAAATCCTGTAAAGGAGGACTATGTGCTCGGACAATACGCAGATATTTCAAAAATCAAAGAGGTGCTCGATTACGAACCCACTGTGAGGCTCGAAACCGGCATTAAAGAACAAGTGGAAAGCTTAAAAATCGAGAAAATAAGGGAGACAAGCTCGGACCAATATCGATAAACATTGGCTTGTGCTACAATAAGCCCCTTTAATTATCGTCGTATGGATGAAAAAGACATCGATAATTCACTGCGTTTGTTTTTGGTGGAGTCTCCCAATGCCATGGATCTGCTCCAAGGGCGTTCAGAATCGGCTGCCATTGAAAAAATCTGCAAACTATTCGGTCACGAAGTTGCCTCTATGATTGTTCGTTCAAAAGAAGAACTAAAAACCGCCCTCGAATACGTGGCGAATATTGATGAAGCGCATGATGAAAATGAACGGGAAGATGTTCCGCTGTGTGTCCATTTGGGAGCGCATGGAGATAAAATAGGGCTGGAATTCGGCAAAGATGTGGTTACCTGGAAAGAACTTTTTGGGCTACTGGAACCGCTGTGTGAAGCCATGCCTGCCTACAATGGCAAAGTGGTTCTGGTGCTGTCGGCCTGTAACGCCGCGGGGCAAAAATTAACAGCCTATATTGCCAAAAACTACCAGGATTACGAGGGTGTGAAGCCACCCGCGTATTTGTTCGCTACTGAAGATGAAGCCGTCCATTGGGATGACGCCTTGGTCTCCTGGACGATTTTTTACCACAAACTTCCGACGCTGGATTTAAATGAAGCCAAGGAAGTCCAGCGTATGATTAACATCATACGTGCCGTGGCGGCTAAAATTGTTTACTGGCGTTGGGATGATGAAAAGCAAGTCTATCGAAAATATTCAGGTCGAACCCCAAAACCGCTATCACAGAAGCCGAGAGAAGAGGATAGGAGCTAGCGCTACTGGCTCTTTTTTTCCACATATTCCTTTACTTTTTCCACAGCCCGCAACACCTCGATCGGCACCATCCAGATAGTGGTGTTGGACTGGTCGGACGAAAGATCGTTGACGGTTTGCAGGGTGCGAAGATGCAAGGCGCCAGGCGCCGCGTGAAGCATGTTGGCGGCTTTGGCCATATTTTCGGCGGCAGCGACTTCGCCCTCAGCCTTGATGATGACGGCCCGTTTTTCACGTTCCGCTTCCGCTTCCTTGGCCATCGTCCGTTTCATATTTTCAGGTAAGCCGATGTCTTTCAGTTCGACGGTGTCGACCTTGATCCCCCATGGATCACTGGCGGTATCGACAATTGTTTTTATTCTGCCGGCTACTTCGTCACGGTTTTTAAGCAATTCATCCAGCGTTACTTCGCCGACCGCGTTACGCATAGTGGTTTGGGCCAACTGGCTCACAGCATAATTGTAATGCTCCACCTCGATGATGGCCTTGTCGGCATGGCTCACCTTGTAGTAGATCACCGCGTTGATGCGAACAGAGATGTTGTCTTTCGTAATGGCGTCCTGATCGGGCACATCCACCGCTTTTACGCGCAAATCGACCTTGACCATTTTCTGAAAAATCGGAATAACTATACGCCATCCTGGATTTTTAAGACCTGTGAATTTACCCATCGTGAACATAACACCCCGTTCGTATTCATTGATCTGGCGGATAGCGACTGCCAGAATAATAATCAAAAAGGGCAATAATGGCACAAGAAAAGCAAAGATCTCCATGATTTTATGTCTTAAATAATAAAACATTGCCACTATATAATACTATCGGTAAATAGTCGACATCTTGGCGACTTTTTGCTTTTGTGATAGTCGGTTTTTTGCTAAATTGATTCTGTATATTTCTACTAATCCCCCAAACCATGACATTACTGATTGTTGCTGTAGTCGCCATTCTCCTTTATGTGATACTGGCCTACAATGGAATGATTAAGCTGCGCAACCGCGTTAAAGAAGCTTGGTCCGATATCGATGTACAATTAAAACGCCGGTACAACTTAATTCCCAATATCGTTGAAACGGTGAAAGGTTATGCCGCCCACGAAGAAGGCGTGCTGACCAAAGTTACAGAGGCCCGCGCCCAGGCGATCAACGCGACGAATATTAAAGATCAAAGTGCGGCAGAAAACATGCTGTCCGGCGCCTTGAAATCATTGTTCGCGGTCGCGGAAAATTATCCGGCCCTGAAAGCGAATGAAAATTTCCTGCAGCTGCAAAATGAACTGGTGGACACTGAAGATAAAATTCAATCCGCCCGCCGCTTTTATAACAGCGTGGTGCGCGATTTCAATACTAAAATCCAGCAATTCCCCGCCAAAGTCATCGCCCAGGCCTTTAAGTTTAAAGAGGAGGAATATTTTGAAATCGACGACGAAAAACAAAAAGAGAATGTGCAGGTCAGCTTTGATAAAGGCAAAAAACCCGCCAAGCCAGCGGCCGCTCCCCAGCCTGAGGTAGCCGAAGAGCCGGAAGAGGGGCCAGCAGCTCCCGAACCCGAAGCTCCTGCTGAAGAGGAGGAGCCAAAAGAGGAGCCGAAAACTGAAGAAGCTCCCGACGAAGAAACGCCGCCGGAACAAGCTGAAATGCCTCTTGAGGGCGATGAGAAAAAAGAGTAATTTAACTCTTAACTCTTAATTTTTAACTTTTAATTTAAAGATTATGGCTCTTGTCGATACCAAGGAAATGTTTAAAAAGGCGTATGAGGGCGGCTATGCCATCGGCGCTTTCAATGTAAATAACATGGAGCTGATTCAGGGGATTATCAGTGGGGTGGCGGAAAAGAAATGCGCAGTGATCCTGCAGGTTTCCAAAGGAGCCCGTGAATACGCCAATCCTATTTACCTGAAAAAACTGATTGAGGCCGCGGTTGAAGAACATCCTGAAATTCCTATCGCTATGCATCTGGATCATGGGGCGGATTTTGAGATCTGCAAACAGTGCGTAGACGGCGGATTTACCAGTGTGATGATCGATGGTTCCCATCATGAGTTCGAGGACAACATCGCCCTTACTAAGCAAGTGGTTGATTATGCGCACGGCAAGGGAGTGGTGGTGGAGGCGGAACTGGGAAAGCTGGAAGGCGTGGAGGACGAGGTAAAAGTGGCATCGGGAGAGGGCTCTTATACGGACCCGGATCAGGCAGCCGAGTTTGTGGAGCGCACGGGGGTGGACTCATTAGCAATTGCTATCGGCACCAGCCATGGCGCGTTTAAGTTTTCCGGTGACCCGAAACTGGATTTTGAGCGCCTGGAGGTCATCAGCAGTAAATTGCCTAAAGGTTATCCGCTTGTCCTGCACGGCGCCTCGACGGTCATCCCTGAATTTGTTGAGCTATGCAATAAATATGGCGGGGACATCCCCGGAGCCAAAGGTGTGCCGGAAGATATGATTTCTAAAGCTGCCAAAATGGCTGTCTGCAAGGTAAATATTGATACCGATTTGAGGTTGGCTATGACGGGCAGTATACGTAAGGCGTTTGTAGAAAACCCCTCGAATTTCGACCCACGTAAGTACCTTGGCCCGGCGCGCGAAGCCATTAAACAGATGGTGATGCACAAATTGGATATATTGGGGAATGTTAATACTTTGTAGTCTTAAAATTTTACAAATTAACCCTCCACGCCATGTTAAAAATAGGTCTTAACGGTTATGGCCGTATTGGCCGTATTGTACACCGTTTATCTCTTAATAATCCTAATGTCGAAGTGGTCGCCATCAACGCGCGCTCTGAAGATGCCGTGATGCGCGCCCATCTTTTAAAATACGACTCTGTTCACGGAAAAATCCCTAATAACATCTACGCCAAAGGCGACGATACGATCGTAGTGGATGACAAGGAGGTGAAATGCATTGCCACCAAAGACGCCAGTGAAGTGCCCTGGAAGGATCACGGAGTCGACTTGGTTTTAGAGTGCACCGGAAAGGCAAAGACGTATGCTATTGCCTCCCGCCACCTGGTAGGCGGCGCGAAAAAAGTACTGGTTTCGGCGCCGATGAAAGATGATACGCCGACCTTTGTACTGGGTGTAAATGAAAAGGATTTAAAACCCGAACATAATGTGATTTCTAACGCCAGCTGTACGACGAATTGTATTGCCCCGCCCATCAAACTGATCCATGAGAAATGGGGGATTATAAGCGCCTCGGTCTCCTCAATCCATTCCTTTACCCATTCTCAGAACCTTTTGGATAATTCAAATCGGGACCTCAGACGTGCCCGCAGCGCGGTGATGAGTGTTATTCCCACTACGACTGGGGCGGTTCGGGCCACGGCCAAAATCATCCCGGAACTGCAGGGCAAATTAGATGGTATGGCCTACCGGGTGCCCATTGCGACCAGCTCGGTCTGCGATGTGGTGCTGCAACTGGAAAAAACCGTGGACAGGGATGAATTCAATGATTATTTCCGCACCATCGCGCGGGATTCTTATTATGAACCGATTATCGATTACTGCGATGAACCTTTGGTTTCCATCGATTTTAAGACCAATCCCCATTCCAGCATTCTGGATACCGGCCTGACACAGACCATTGGCGATAAGACGCTGAAAATACTGTTGTGGTACGATAATGAATGGGGGTATGCGAATCGGCTGGTAGATATGATGGAGCTGCTTGCGCAGAATTTATAATTTTCAATTTTAAATTTTCAAACTATGTCAGAACAAAAAACCGTTGCCATTCTGTGCAGTGGCGGGCCTGCGCCCGGAATCAATTCCGTCATCAGTTCGATTGCCAAATCGTTTTTAAAAGAAGGATGGCGTGTGATTGGCATCAACGAAGGGACTAAAACGATTTTTTCCAAAAAGCCTGAGTTTATAGAATTCGATTTTCCTTACGCGGATTACATCTACAACCGTGGCGGGAGCGTACTTCGCATGAGCCGTTACAAACCCAAAGAGGAAGAATTCAATACCCATTTTTTTAAGGAATATAACGTTAAATTACTGGTTACTATCGGCGGAGACGATACGGCTTCGACCGCCAACCGGATTACCAAATTCCTGAATGAGCAAAAGGTCGATATTAAAAATATCCATGTTCCGAAG
>JAFGCR010000046.1 GCA_016932495.1 Candidatus Peregrinibacteria bacterium | reverse complement strand
AGCAGATCGCCGCGGAAACGGATGAAGAAAAAAAGCGGCGCCTGAGAGACAAAAAGAAAACCTGCCGGGAACATCTGGATGTCATGCGGAAAGTGCCTAAGGGCGCTTGGGATATGGAACAGGCGCTGAAAGACTGGGAGCTTGAAAACCGGCGCCTGAAAAATCTGGACCGGGAAGACTTAAGTTATCTTTATCTGGATGATCTGATGGAAACGGACATGGGTGACTTTTTCGATGAGGAGACCCTCGCCCGGATACAAATCGGAAGCGAACAGATGAAACGGGCGGACTTTTTACTGCGTACCACTCAGCCCATCACACCCGAATCTTTGCGGTTAGAAGCAGCTGAATACTGGACAGAACGAAAAGGCGAACTGGAGGAAGCGCTCAGAGAGGCAACCGAAAAAAGCCAGGATGCCTCCCTGTCGGAAACTGAACGCGAACGCCAGGCCGACTATGCCCGTTCTGTTCAGGAGGAGCTGAAAACAAAATCAGCCTGGATAGAGGACAAATCTTTTGAGATCGAAAGGAAAAAACACTTTGAACTGCGTGATCGCGTGCCGGAAGAGGACATCGACCGCATCCGATCATTTGTTATCGAGGCGCGCGGCCTCCGGGAAAACGCGATCCTGGCGTCTTTTAATGCTCAGATGGAAGTAAACCGGAAACGATTTATCAAACTCGCCAAAAAGAAGCCGCCCCGCCTGTCTGATGATCAGATCAAAGACACCCTCCGGTTTATGGAAGGGGTGGAAACAGAAACTCTTAAAGACCCGGACCTTTTCCGGCAAAGTACGGATCATTTAAGAAAAATCCAGGCGTCGCTGGATAAAGTCAGCCGGGATGTGGATGAGCTTGAGCGGGAACTTTCTTTATTTGACCGGCTTAAAACACAGGAAGGAAAAGAAGACTTCCGAAAAGAGATGATGACAAAGGCGGATGCGGTCAAAACCGCCGCTGCCGCGTTCACTCCGGAGCGGACTAATGGTTTTATAGAAGCACTGGAAACCGCTCGGCAGGAAGGACGTGTAGTGCCATCCGAATACAAAAAATTCCGGAAAGTACTGGAATGGTTTAGGGATTCTCAAATTGAATTAAATGACATTGATGAGCAGATCCGGAATATTCATCAGCTGCCGCCGGAAGAAGTCATCGATATCAAACGTTATTTAGACCGGCTCCAGGAAATCTGTCTGCATATAACGCCGGAAAAACTGGACCAGGCACTTGGGATAAAAAAGCTCAGCGACGCCCAGCTGGCCCGCAAGGTCATCCAGAAAATAAAAGATATCACCGATTCAAAAACTCTCCGCACCAAATTGGAGGCCGAACTGGGAGAAACTCACGTCAATTTCATCAATGACGACGCCTTCAAACCCTACGCTTCTCACAGCGAAACAGGCTTTATGGTGTTCTGGGAACACGGCGATGACTGGAAGATCATCATCAATGAAGACGCAATCCAGGATGGCCAGCGATTTCAGCATGATGTGACTCATGAACTACTGCATCTGGAATTCGAACGGAATCCCGGCCTGAAAGAAGAATGGGTCAAGCGCTACACCCAGGCCAGAAACTGGAAAGAGATCAAACAGAAATTTGCGGAAGCCTATCCGAAAAAAAGACCGGCACGTTACGAAGGCACGGCCAAAACCGCGTACACAGCGGACGACTGGGAGGATCAGGACGTGGTAAGTGAACTGTACGCCATGCAGAACGATATTGAAGGAGCACTGCAGCCTGGTAAAAAAAGTAAACTCAGTGCCCTCAGGCAGGCGATTTTAGGCTCCGGCATCGCCGCCAGCGCCTTGGGAATCCCTGAAAAAATCGCCGCCCCCATCATCCGCGGTGCGGAAGAAGGTGACGTAAAAGCGCTGATGGGCAAGGCGGGAAAGGGTGAAGAAGAGGCAGAGGGGGGCGCGGAAACGGAAGGGATGGCGTCTCCCGAGAAACACAAGGAAAGCCTCACGAAAATCGACGGGGAGATCAAAAAATATCTAAATTCCGAATATCTGGATTACATCCCGGGGGCGGCCAGCCTGCTGAGGACCATGAGGGATTTCAGTGAAGATACCGCGGAACTGAACGAAGCGTTCGCAAAGACCAAAAGCAATTTCCTTTCAGTGGAAATCGGCAAACGGATCAAACAGCTGAACGAAGCGCTCAGCAGCATTAAAAGCGAAATAGAACGGATCTCCACCGACGTTCCCAACCAGATCATCAGCCCGTTCCGTCGTCTCTGGAACAACACCAGTTTCCTGTCGCTGGAAGAAGTATGGCAGGTCGGGGTGGATATTCTGGAATGGAACAGCCGGCGCCATAAACGGAAAATGGCCGACCATGCCGGACGCCTGGGTTCCGCCTTATTTGAGAATATGCCGTTTTTGGGTGACATCGGCCTGGAAGCGGAAGCCCGCCGGCAGAAAGCCGAAGCCGAAGAAGTCAATGAATGGAAAAGCCGTCTGGAAAACAAAGATGCCTGGGAACTATTGGATATTGTCAAAGACATCGCCCATGCGGTCGACCCCAACAAAGACCAGCTGAAAGCAGTGCTGAGGATTTTAGCGGACAAAGGCCGTATCAACTGGCGCGATAAACATCTGTGGATCGCCCTTAATAAACTTCAGAGCGCGGTCCACCTGTCACCGGATGATGAAATGATTCTGAGCAACCCCACCATCCTCCGGCAGAAACTCCACACGGCCTGCGGGGAAATATGGGATTACGATGAATATCTGAGCCTGGAAAGGAATAATGAAGGAAAGTATGAAAGTTCCAAAAAGGAGCACATGGAATCCATCCATAAGATCCAGCGCCAGATCGGTCAGCGCCTTGAACAGCTTTATAAAAAACATAAAAGCGGAGGGCAGGTGGAACCCATGGAGTATGAAGCCTTGCTGGAGTATTCGATCATCTACGGTAAATGTTATTCCGAAGCGGTGATGTTTTATCTGATCGCGGGGGTCGCCGAAGGCATCCTTCCGCCGGACCGGCCGATGGTGCTGGATAAATACCTGAACGAATTCCCCACCATCGAATACTCAACTGAAGAATACGCGCCTAAAAGTCAGACGGGGGCCCAAAAAATATGTGAAACGTATTTTAAAGACGACTTTAAAAACGGTATTGTCGGAGACCAGTTTAAAAATTATTACTGGACCGTCATCCAGAACTCCCAGCAGGTCCTGGAGCGCGTCCGCAAATCCGCCCCTGAACGTAAATGGGACCATGACTGGAGCCGCGGGATCGCCGCCATGTGTGACGCGGCCAGTATGAAGACCTTCCTTTCCGGTAAATCCGGTGAGATCGTCACCAAATCAACCGCCATGGAAAACATGTACGTGGGCATGCTCCAGTGGTTTGAGGAAAACGCAGTCAATCCGGAGTCCAGAAACTGGCGCCCAGGATTCCATCGTGCCATCGCGTCATTCCTTATGGCTGAAGGACTGCGTAATTGGGTGGCGTACCGAGACGACCCAAAATACCAGCGCGGTGAAGGGATCATGGGGAATACAGCACGTGAAAACGCGGTCAGCAACCATGGCGAATGGAATGTGGGCCAGCATGTCGCCAAAATGCAGAAATTCGTGGGCACGTTTTCAGACGGGCTGGCTGGTTTTTATGCCCTGATCACCGACACCGCCGGCGCCAGCCAGGCGGATCCGGACAAAAAAGGGCAGGCCACAGACCACCTGAATAGAATAAAGGTTTATCTGTCGCGCTTTCCCGGTGTCGGGGCAATCGTGAGCAGTTTCAATACCCTGAACGATATTTTCAACAATATGGATAACATCGTTACCGGCATCCTGGGGCAAGTAGACGACGCGACCTTTTTAAACCGCATCGCAACCGTCAAAAAATAAACAAATAGTGTTCAAGTGGTGGCTCGAATAGTGGACTACAATACGGTCCACAATACGATCTAGGTCGTATGCACCGGGTCCACATCGATCCGCCAGCCTTTGGGCGGCTTCCAGTGGTCAAAGACGATCGTCGGGTTTTCCGCACGAAGCAGCACATGATAATAATAGCGGTTCGCCATTTTAGGGAGCAGTGCCGGCGCGCTCACGATCTTCACGTCCAGTTTATTCAGTTTAAAAATATCCTCCAATACCTCCTGTTCCTGCTGGATGCGGGCGGATAGTTTTGTCTCATCCTGACCCGTGACCGTGAATTTGACCATGCGGTTAAACGGCGGGTAGCCGAGTGACTTCCGCTGTTTCAGTTCTTCTTCAATAAAATCCGTGTAATCATGGCTGGCGGCCTTTTTAAGGGTGGGGTGGTCAGGGTTGTACGTCTGAAGGACCACTTCTCCCCTTTTTCCGCGCCGGCCGCAGCGCCCCGCCACCTGCGTCAGGACCTGAAACAGGCGTTCGGAACTGCGGAAATCCGGCCGGTGAAGGCCGATATCCGCCAGCACGATTCCGATCAGGCTGACGTTGGAAAAATCGAGCCCCTTGGCGATCATCTGGGTGCCGATGAGAATGTCATAGCATCCGTCACGGAAATCATGGTAGATCGGGTCAAACCCTGCCTTCCCCTGGGTCGTATCCCGGTCCGCGCGCACCACCCGGGCCTGCGGGAACAGACGTTTCACCTCTTCTTCCACCCGCTGAGTGCCCACCCCCACATGTTTGATGTAAGGTGACCGGCATTCGGGGCACACGAGTTCCGGAGCTTTTGAATAATTACAGTAATGACACACAAGCGTGTCTCTTGTCTCGGGTCTCGTGAGTTCACGAGCCACTAGGCACGAGACATGAGAAACTTTAGAATTCCGGTGGAGCTTCAAAGCAATATCACAATGCGGACATAGTTCGGTATACCCGCAATCCCGGCACACCACAGCGCTAGCCAGCCCTCGTTGGTTCACAAATAAAATAACCTGTTCTTTGTTTTCCAGACGCTCTTTGATCTTTTGCTGAAGCATCAGGGAAAAAACACTGAAATTCCGTTTCTTAAACTCATCACGCAGGTCCACCAGATGGATAGCGGGCAGTTCTTCCTGATGGATGCGCTCCTTCAGCGTAAGATAAACATACCCCCCTGTTTCCGCTTTGTAATAGCTTTCGGCGGATGGTGTAGCGCTGCCGAAGATCAGCGTGGCGCCCCACAGCTTCCCCATCTCTTCCGCCACCCGCTGAGTCTGATAATACGGGGTGGATTCCTGTTTATACGTCCATTCATGCTCTTCATCTAAAATCACCAGGCCCAGGTTGGACACCGGCGCGAAAACAGCGGAACGGGACCCGATGACAAGGGGCGCGTAACCGGTTTTGACTTTCCACCATTCCTTCAGCCGTTCACCGTCGCTCAGTTTGGAATGGAAGACCGCGATACGGTCGTTCAGAAAATCCTTAAAATAGCAGACAGTCTGAGGAGTGAGGGCGATTTCAGGAACCAGTAAAATTGCCTGTTTTCCCGCCTGGACCGTCCTTATGATCTCGCGGAGATAGATCTCGGTTTTTCCGGAACTGGTGATTCCGTGGAGCAGAACCGGACGGTCTGCCTCCCGGATTTTCTGCAGAACCTCTTCCTGATCAGCAGTGAGGGTTTTGGAAAAAGATTTAAAATCAAACGCTTTAGGATCAAAAAATGGATAAAGGGACTCCGCGGTTTCTTCGATCACTCCCTTTTTAAGGAGAGTCTTTAAAGAGGCGGCGCTGAATCCATCCATAAGTTTCAGGTTTTCCGGATCAGCGGGCTGGGACTGCCGGACGGCCTCAAAGGTCTGCTTCTGTTTTTCCCCGCGCAAATCAGGACTGTCTTCTTTAATCCGGTAAAGCATACGGACAGGCGGAGCGAGCTTCCCTTTCCACAGAGCGGCCGGCAGGAACAGCCGGAACGCGCGGGTGACGGAGGTCTGATAATACGCAGCGATAAAACGGGCCAGCTGAACCGATTGTCCGCCCAGCGGAGGGATGGCAAGAACCTGATGGACCGGTTTGATCTTTTCATCTGACAATTCCGGAGAAAGCGTGTCGGTCAAACCGACCACCACCCCTTTTAAAAAATGATTCATAAAAGGGACTTCCACAAAAGACCCGATCTGGCAGGATTGGATGGTCTTATAGGTCAGCTCACTGTCAAAAGCTCCTAATTTTCTGAAAACAACAATTTGAGCGTATTTCATGATCCCATTTTAAATGCTGAGTTCATATTATACGACCATTTTTTTAAAACACCAGCGCGCCCCAAAAATGCTTTTCATAAAATCAGGATTCTGTGCTAAAATATTCTAAAATAAATATAGATATGAATTTTGCGTACACCGCCCTCACCAAGGACAGCAAGAAGATCACCGGCGTTTTAGAGGCGGAAAGCCAGGAGGCGGCCCAGAGTGAACTCCATAAAATGGGGGTGGCCATCATCGCGGTGAAAGAGATCTCCGAAGCGGAATATGAAAAACTGAAAAAGGAACAAAAGGAAACAGGGGCGAAGAAAGGCATTCAGACCTTCACGTTCCTGGCGATCGACCCGAACGCAAAAGAAGTCGAAGGCACCATCGATTCCATGGACGAGTATTCGGCTTACAAACGCCTCCGGACCGAATATCAGTTCGAGATCCGGAAACTCTACCGTTCCGATGCCACAGAAGCCGAGATCCAGAAGATCAGCGGCCAGCTGCTGAGTTTTGAGGCAAGGCTGGAAACCGAACTGGCAGAAGGCGGGCAATCCCTTAAAAAAGAAAAGGAAGAAGAGGAATCCGAAGATGAGATCAATAAAGAGATCATCAAAGAGGTGGATAAAGTCGTGATCAATGCCAAAAAAGCCCTGCAGGAACACAGCAAACTTTACAGCCGGGAGCTTTTAAAGGAGATCAATGACACACTGGGGGAACTCCAGCGCATCCGCACCAGTAACAACATCAAGCATATCACTGAAGTGACCAACGATCTGTATGCCCTGATCAGCAACCCTGATAAGATCGAAGAAGGGGCGGAGAACAAGGAATACGAGGCGATCCTGACGGACATCCAGGAAAGCGCGCTCGTTAAAAAAGAATTTGAGCTTTATAAAAAAGCGATCAAACTGACCCGGGCCAAAAGGATATTTGAGATCATCGGGAAAAAACTGAGAAACATGACCGAAACCACCGATGATGAAGAAAAAAAACCGGGTTTCATCACAAAAATCAAGAACAGGATCCACCGTTTTCTGGAAAAAAGCAGCCAAAAAAGGCGTGCCGCGCTGACCCTGAAGGCGCGAAAACCCAAAGGACGGCTGGGGATCTTTTTAGAAAAACTGGGATCTTATTTTAAGACCACCAGCCCCATTTTAAAAAAAGCCCGCTACAATGAACTGAAAAAAGCCTTTAAGGACCTGTTCCGTAAAAAGAAAAAAGAGCCTCAAAAAGCGGAAGGCGAAGCCGGAAAAGCTGAGGTTCCGCCTGAAACCGCTGAAACCGAAATAAAAAAAACAGAAAAAAAAGAGGTCCCTGCCAAACCTGCAAAACCAAAACGCGATTTCACCCGGATCTTTGTAGAACTGGATAGTTTCGCGGGATGGCTGCTCTGTTTTTATATCATCTATTTCTTTCTGGCGGGTTTTGCGCTGGAAAAGAATATCGGGCTCAGCCGTGAATTCATTTTCAAAACCCTGAAAACCCCTTTGCTTCTGAATATCACGATCTTCCTGCTGGTCATCCACTTCACTCTTCGCCTCAAAAACATGCATTTCCGGAAAAACGCTTTAGCCGCTTTCTTTTTAACCGCTTTCAGCGTGGGAATCTATTTGCTTCTGATCATTAATTTTTAAATTAGTAATTAGTAACGTGTAATTTGTAGCCATGATTTACCAGTTGCGAGTTAAAAGTTACGAATTACCCCCCATTGTAATCAGTGATAAGTTTTGATAGGATACTTATAACATTAACCACCCGAAAAATAAAAATGCCGCCGCAAAAAGGAAAAATTTTAAACTGGGTCCTGTTTTTGCTTTTTATTGTGGCGGTTTTTGGCGTGCTTGTATTTTTACAGAAGCGGGCCGGCGCTCCGGAAGCTCCCCTCACTCCCCCGCCGGTCGCCGAAGAAGGGCCCGGAAAACCCGGCAAGGAATTTGCCACACCCCAATTGACCGAACGGGAGAAAAAACGGATGGACAACGAAGCGCTTTCCAAAGCCATTCAGACAGGCGCCGGGTGTGAAGCGATCCAGTTTGACGCCGAAGCGCGTCAGCAATGTGAAGACACCCTGGCTTACAATGAGGCGCTGAAAAAAAATGATGAAAAACTCTGCCGGCAGATCAGCGATGAGGTCTTAAAAATAAAATGTCTGGACGCCCTGTATTCCCGCTTAGCCATCCAGGCGCTGGACGCGGAGCTGTGCCGGAAGATCGACGATGAAGTTCTGCAACAGGAATGTCTGGACCGTATTCAGGCCACCTTTGGACGGACCGCCAAATCCGCCGCCACCTGTGAAGGAATAGAGGATAAGACTCTGCGGCAGAGCTGTCTGGATAACTTTTACTACAGCCGGAGCGTGGAAACCCTCAGCAAAGAAAGCTGTAATCAGATCATCAGCGCCGAACTGAAAGACCGGTGTGTTAAAAGCGTGGCCAAAAGCACCGAAGTGCTGGAGGTGGCGAAAGCCCAGACCGTCCGCACATACCAAAGTCATGAAGAGACTTTAAAAACCTGCACCACTGATGCCTGCAAAGACGATGCGAACTATAACCTGGCCCTGGTTAAAAAAGATCTTTCATACTGCAACGCCATCACTGATGAAGACAGGCAGGGTCAGTGCATCAAGACCCAGACGGTCAGCATCAATACCTATTATTTAAGAATGGCCATGTCCAAAAAGGACGCCTCGCTCTGTGACAAGATCCTGGACAGTACCCTGCGGTCCGCCTGTCTTCTGAATATCCAATAACCTGATCTATGCCCCGACTCCGCTCTTTCATCATCGTGCTTGCCGGCCTCCTCGCGCTCACCAGTGTGGGGTATGCCGCGGATGACCAGGTGGAGATCACCGGGACGGCCTACGGCAAACTGATCAACCTCATTCATTTCGACTATAAAACCGCCACCCGGCCTACGGGCACGGCGGATGATTCTCGGTTTGACGACCCCTCTTTTTATGTAGGCCCCACCAAACAGTTTTACATTCCCGTCGCAGACCCTGACTTTTCAGCCGGAGACCCGAGCATCGTGGCCAGCATCAGCACGCTGACGGATGACTGCGACACGGATGGCTGTAAACTGCAGGGATTTATATGGAGCGATGTGATCGGATGGATCGTGCTGGACGGCACGATCATCAACAACGCCATCACCGACCCGGATGACGGAGGGGTAGGCGATAAGTATCCGCCGGACATGTATCCCCGCATCAAAGACACCGGCACGCTCACTGGTTTTGCCTGGAACGAAGTGACCGGCTGGATCAAGCTGGCCGCCAACGACAATGCAGGCACCATCACCCTGCCGGAAAACCAGAGCAATGCCGACTGGGGAGTGTGGCTGGATATCGAAGCCAATGAAATAATCAACGACAACGGCACCCCCGCCGTGCCGGATGACGACATCCGCATGGGCCGCCCTTTCCACGGGTACGCCTGGAGTGAGACCATGGGATGGATCAAATTCTTTAAAGAAGCCAGCGACACCTCTGACTTTGATTTCGGCGTCTACACCACCTGGATTCCGGATGACACGCCGCCCAAGATCCTGAGCCCCAGTACGGTCTGGTTTGCCACCGGCGTCAACACCGGCTATATTCCCGGCGAAAACCAGCCTGAACACATCATCTGGAATCATTTCATGGAAGACATGGAATCCGGCCTCAAAAGTACGCTGGAGGGCTCGGAAGTCTCTGTCGCTGCCGTTGCCGAACCCGGTAATAACATCTGCGCCGCGCACGCTCCCCTGCCCCAGAATGTGGTGATCAGCACCAGTTCGGCCACCCAGTATAAAATCGCCGACCTTACCATCCCCATGGTCGGGAATTTACAGGACGTGCCGAAAGGGTTCTGCAAATACCGGCTGAACGCCAAAGTCTTAAACGGGGTGAACCTGCCTACCTATATAGGAGACACCTTCCTGCCCCCCTGCGACACCTACGGCGACGCGGCTGCCTGCAACGCGGATTCAGACTGCAGCTGGACAGGAGCCGTATGCGACTTTAAAACCCCGCCCAACGTGCGCGATGAGATCATCATCTATGTGCGGGCCGGCCATTTTGATGACACGGAATCACATATCTCGCTGGCCGGCGGTGACAGCCAGGCCATTGCCGACGGAACCGATTTTGTAAAATACGAAGTAGCCTTAAGGGATCTTGTGGGCAACCCCATCATCCCCATCGACTGCAGTACGCCGGATGACCCGCCCGGCACCAACCCTCAGTACCAGTATGACGGCTGCCCGGGTCGCGAGGTGACGGTTACAGGCAACTTCACCAACGAACTCCTCTTTGACCTGACCCAGCCGGCTCCGCCCGCGCCCTACCTCACCCCGGCCCGTTACAGTGACGCGGGAGTCGCGGCAAGCGGAATCGGCCTGCTCGATTCAGACGCCTCTTTTGAAATATTTAAACCGGACAATCTGTACAATTACCAGGTGGAGCTCGCCTCATACGCGCCCTCGCGTACCTTTACACAGGTTTCTGATTATCAGGTCCCGCTGGACCTGGACTTCCGGATCGATTCGTTTGAATATCTGATCGATAATGATGAACTGCCCGCCACTCACCTGATCGAAGTCCCGCCCGACTCCGGCACCTTTATCCCCGACCCTGCTTCGGTCACGAACGCCTGTGCTGAACCCGGCCCGCCCAACTGCACCCATGCGTTCAATTCAGGTTTCGATCTGGGCGCCATGCCGGCGTGTGATCTTTCCGTACCGCCCAATTGCAACAACTATGGCTTCGCGGTCAATCCCCTTAATTTCTCATCGCCTGTCGCCACCAGCAACCCGGAAGTCACGTCCGATTCGGGCGAAACGCTGGAAGTGCTGAACCTAAGCGTCCCGGCCAATGTGAGCTTCGCTATCAACAATGTAAGTGCAAACAGCCTGGCTGTGGGAGATGGCGGCCTGTCGATCGACCATGTCTTCCAATACTACTCCCCTACCCGGAACTCGACTCTGGCTATGATGGAAACACAGAGAATCCTTCCTTTATCTGATCCGGAAGCTCCTGACGAATACCTGGCCTGGTCCAGCCCATTCCAAACCTGCAGTTACTGCACACGTTATGAATGGTTTGACGGCGAACACTCTGCTTTAAGCGGCCTGAGCGATCAGGATGCGGAAGACTCGGTGTTCCACAGTTTTTACCAGCAGTTCAACCCCATCTACCCGCCCGACACGGAACCGGCCAAATTCATGTTTGACTTTGACGTTCCTACGGATATTACAGCCCACGGCTATTACGAGATCATCGGCCGGGAACCGGTCCCGTATCAGCATACCTACATCGGCCCGCTCCCGCCGGATCCGGGTGAAGACCGGGATAATCCGGCTTTCTGGGACGAAAACGGCCTGATCGACCGCAGTGACAGCGCGGACCTCGGCCTGTCTGCCGGCACACCTGCCACTCCCGCCTCCATCAGCAAAGAAATCAAATTCACCCCGGAGCAATTCATGGGTGGCATCAAGATCAATGACATCGAACTCCGCCTCATCCAGGAAATCGGCTACCGTTTTGGCAATCAGCCCGTCTTCTCCGTCTTTGCCCAAAGCCCGCTTATTTCCGGCCTGAAGGTAAGGGATGTCGGCCTGGAAGCTGTGGGTCCGGTGATCGGCGAAGAGCTGGTGACCGGCAGGAAGTTCGACGTCATCAGCCGTACCGACAACCTGGACCTGCAGAAGATCATCCGTTACAACGCGGTCCAGATGAAATCGTCTATCGACGCCCCCTGTCCGGCAAATGGGGTGACCTTCACTTTTGAAGAGACGGATTGCGTTTACCATGACACAGTCAATGACACCAAATTCGCCTATTACTATGGAGCGCCGGGTGATCTGCTCACCATCGGTGACGGTACCGATCTGGCGGCCCCGTCCATGCCCTACACCCTTATTGTGGAAGGCGGCGCCGATGTCCTGATCCGGAGCAACCTCTATTACACGCCGGGTGAACCGCGTGCCTCTGTGGGTATCATCGTGATCGCGGAAAACATCGGCCAGGGCGCTGATGTTTATATCTCCCCGGCCATCACCAATATGGTCGGCACCCTGTACGCGGAGGGAAGTGTGATGAGCGGCGCGCCCGGAACCGTGTTTTATGGCGGCGGCACCGGCAATGTGCAGGATCTCAGAAACCAGCTTTACTGGAGGGGCAGTCTCGCCTCGCGCAATACCATCGGCGGCACCGGACAGGACCCCGTCCGCATCCCGGACGGCATTACCTGCGAACCCGGCGACACCGATTTAAGCTGCGCCCAGCGGTATGACTTTGATTACATGAGACGTTTCACCGCTGTGGTAGACGGAGGAGCAAGCAGCATTGTAGGAGGCGGCCTCTTCAGCGGCGGCGGCTGCTGCGGCACGGGATGTGCCCCGCCCATTGCCGAAGGCACCTGCCAGTACGGCACCCTGCCCACGTCCGTCATACTGACCGGCACCCAGATCAATGAGGCTGAATCAGAGCTGGCTGTATTCTTTGTGGAACCTGACCCGCGCACCCTCAGCTATCCCCCGCCCGGCTTCACCGTGCCAAAAAGTTTTGAATTCATTCAGGAAATCCGATAAATTAACTGAAGATTGAAACGCTTTGCCATTGAAAATGAATCTTCAATCTTCAATCTGTAATCTTCAATAATAATGTACGAAATCCTTTTTCAATATGGCCCGTTTACCCTGTCGACTTTTACCGTCCTGCTGGCGATGGCTTTTGTGGTGGGCATGGTCTTTCTGATCCGGTTCATCCAGTTCAGAAAACTGAAACTGGGGTTTTTTGTAAACCATTTTGTTTATCTGATCCTCTTCCCCCTCATCGGCGGGCGGTTTTTGTACGCGGCGGAACATTTTTCAGTGATCAAAGAAAATCCTCTCAGCTTTTTCTATGTCTGGGATATGGGTTTCAGCCCCTTCGGGATTTTTTATAGCGCCCTCCTGACGCTCTATCTGTTAAGCCGCCGGGAACACGAAGATTTCTGGGCCTGGCTGGACACGATGGTGCTGACAGGGCTTTCCGGCTTATTTTTTGTGCACCTGGGCCACTTTTTTAAAGGAAGTGATTACGGAAAACCCACTGATCTGCCATGGGGTATTTCATTTGACGCGTTTAATATCCCTTACACCACCCCTATCCATCCGGTCCAGCTTTATTCGGCACTTTTGACTTTTCTTGTCTTCGGGCTGGCCATGACGTACGTTAAACGCACCTATTTATCTGGGGTAGTCGGGACTTTCGCGATTATGCTATACTCACTGGGCGCATTCGGCATTGATTTTCTTCATGGACTTCCCTCCGCTTATGCTAAAATCAGCTTCCTCGCGATAAGCGCTCTCGCCTTCATCTTCTACATTCTTTGCTCCCATAAAAAAATGTTCGATTGAAAGCGCGACGTTTATGTCGCGCCTGGCAACTGAAAGTGCGGATAATTATCCGCACCTACTATCAACCCTTAACTATCAACTAACATGCCCGACCTCCCTTTTAACCTTAATATCAACACCGCCCTTGAGTTCATCAGCACGCCTTCTTTTAAAACAATTCAGCTGGCGGTGATCATCTATTTCGGACTTTTGTGGCTCGCCATCATCATCTGGGTCACGCGGGACGCGATCAACCGTTCAAACAGCCTTCTTTTCCAGGTGATCGCTATCCTGCTCAACATTTTTTTCCCGGTACTGGGCATTCTGCTTTACCTGATCATCCGCCCCAGCAAGACCACCCTGGAACGGTATTACGAAGAACTGGAACACCGGCTGATCCTGGAGAGCATCGGCGAGGGGGACGAGGACATGAAGATCAAATCCATTAAAAAACTGCCAAAGAAAAAGGATAAAAAAACCAAATAATTTTTAATCTTTAATCTTTAATCTGAATCATGGAACGACTACTCACTCTCCAATACTACTTCACTCCCCGGCCCGACCCGGATTTCCGTTTCACTAAGATCACGCTGGCCCTGATCGTGCTTTTCTTTGTGGCGGCGGTCGGCGTCCGCTATTACCGGAAAAAAGTCGCGAAAGACCCGATCATTAAAAAAATGATCAAGCGGTATCCAGGCAAACTGATGACCTTCGGCACCCTGCTTCTCTTCCTGCTTTTGGTGCGCGAGGCGGGCATCCCGTTTGTCTCCATGCGGTTCTTATGGTTTGCCCTGCTCCTTTACGTGGTCTGCTGGGCGGCAAAGATTCTCCTGAACTTTAAAAAGGATTACCGTCGCCGGATCCGGCAGGTGCACACCCATGCGGAGAGGGCAAAATATCTACCCAAAAGAAAAAAATAATATTATGCTTTTGGCATTAATCGTATTTCAATAATGGCCTCTGTCATATCCGGGAATAATCAATGGGTGAACATCTCGAAACCTCGTGAAGAGGACATTCTTGAATTAAAGAAAAAATACCGCTTTCATAAGCTGGACCTGGAAGACTGCCTGTCGGAAAGCCAGCGGCCGAAGATCGACGAATATGAGAATTATCTGTTTATCATTCTGCATTTCCCTTACTATAGCCGCCGCACGCGCCACATCGCCACCGAACAGGTAAACGTATTCATCGGCCAGAACTACCTGATCACCCTGCACGACGGGCATCTGGAAGAACTGGATACCATCTTTAAAAAATGTAAAAAATCCTCAAAGGCCAGACAGACATTCTTTGGGGAAAGCACCGGATTTTTGCTGTATTCGCTTATCAATAACCTGTTCAGCTCTTCTTTTTCCATCACCGACAAGATCCAGCTCAAGCTAAAACAGATCGAGGAGGCCATTTTTGAGACAGCGCATGTGAAAGACCAGCTGTTTGATATCATGGTGACGAAAAAGAACATCATCACCCTCCGGAAGATCCTCCTGCCCCAGCGCACGGTGATCGCGGCCCTGGAACACAAGCAAAAACGCTTCCTGCCCGAAAACCTGGAGATATACTTCGATGACGTGGTCGATCAGATCGAAAGGTTATGGAATATTCTGGAGACTGAAAAAGAAGTCATCGAATCCCTGGAAGACACGAATGAATCTCTGCTGAGCCACAAGATCAACAACACCATGCGCACCCTTACGGTGTTTTCAGTGATCATGCTGCCACTGACCTTTCTGACCGGGCTGTTCGGAATGAATGTACAGCTTCCCTTCGCGGAAGCCCTGGAGCACATCGAACATTTCTGGAGCATCATCCTGGCTATGGGTGTCATCGTTGTCCTGATGGTCGGAGTGTTTAAATTGAATAAGTGGCTATGACAGCAATCGTATAGGAGTGAGTAGCAATAGCAAAAGCGGTTAAACTACTGTATTACTAACTATTGCTATTGCCTTTGCTGGTAGTTGCACTTTTCTTTTTTGTTTAGTTTTTTCTTTTTCCCCCAGTAAGTAGCGAGTGACGCGATCCGGAACGGAAGGAGTCCGAATGGACGACTGAAGTGCAGGACTACGAAATGTAAATT